>CBDUCC010000026.1:0-17527 GCA_965365555.1 uncultured Myxococcales bacterium
GCCGATTGCATGGTAGCGTTCGTACTCATGACTCAATACGTGTTTGATCCCGACGATCTTCAGCGCATCGTGAAGATGCACCTCGACGCCCCACTCGACGAGCGATTCGACCGGATCGCCGAGACCTTACGCGAGGTGTACGGCGAGCACGTGCATCCCGGTGGCGAATGGATTTGGAGCAACGCCGGCGGAATCATGTGCTCGATGAGTGTGCTGCACAATTCCCCGAAGGAGTATCTGCTTTTCTGCGGCACGGCCGTGGGTTCCGAAGGTCACAGCGGACGCCACCGCGCCGACCTCTACGACATCGTCATCAACGGCGAGCTGAAGACCTTCAAGCCCGATCAGTTCACACCCCGAGTGCTCCTGCCAGGCGACATCTCCTACCTTCCTCGCCGCACCACCAACGGCAGCCACCTCGCACCCGAGTGCTGGTTGCTCGAGTATGCCCGCGGCAACATCCCCTCGATGTTTCCATTCGCGCTCGGTGACACGGTCTTCAGCACACAAGACCTCACCGATCTCGGCAAGACGATGATGCACGCCACGAAGCTGATGGCGGCGGAGGCGCGGCTCGCGCTGCGTCGTCGCTTCGGCAAGGGTGCTCCGGGTCCGCGGCGCGAGCTCATCCGTGATCCTCAAGACGGCGCACTGCGCTCCGTCGACCGGGATCCCTCCTTCAACTAGGGTCAGCTGTTCGGCGTCGTCAGCGAGGTCGCGACCATGTAGCAGAGCCAGAGTCCTGCGAGGGGCCAGAGCTCGAAATGAACAAGGGCAACCAGGATGAGCAAAGTGATCAGCCAGGCCATGGCCACCCCCCTTTCGCTATGGTTGGCCAATATAGCTATTGTCAGGCTACCATGGCCTGCGGCTTTCCCCATGTTTTCGCGACAGTCTAGGCAGGTGCGATGAAGCACCGCATCGATTCCATCGCCGACGGGTTCTGGAACATCCGTGGCTCGTTCAAGGTCGCCGGCGTCCTCGACGTGGGCACGCAGGCCTCGCTCGTACGCCGCTCGAACGGTCGGTTCGTCCTTCTCGACTCGTACACACTCGGCGAGGAGGTCGAGCGCGAGGTGCGAGCTCTCACCGACGGCGGCGATTCCATCGAGGCGATCCTCAATGTGCACCCCTTCCACACCGTTCACGTACGAAACATGCACGAGCGCTTCCCGAAGGCACGCCTCTACGGAACGGCTCGACACCAGGAGCGTTTCGCCGACCTCCCGTGGGAACCGGTCCGTGTGGAGGACCCGGAGGCCATGGCAGAGTTCGGCGACGATTTCGACCTGAGGATTCCGCGTGGAGTCGACTTCATCTCCAAGAACGAGAACATCCACTTTTCCTCCGTGCTCGTCTTGCATCGGAGCAGCGGCACCATCCATGTCGACGATACGTTCATGTATATCCGCTTGCCAAAGGTCGCGCGCCGATTCGGACGCTCGGATCTGTTCAGTTTTCATCCGACGCTCTCCCAAGCACTCGAGCGGCGCACCGGAGCCGCCGACGACTTCGAGCAATGGACCAAGGAGTTGGCGGAGGCATGGTCTAGCGCCGAGAACCTCTGCGCGGCACATACGGCCGTGCTCCGGGCCGAGAAGAATCGAGGAGCATCGATCCACGATCGAATCCTCGACGCGCTCGAGAACGTGCGCCCCAAGCTCCACGCTCACCGCAAGAAATACGGCTAGGACCGCGGCGTGAAGATCCCTGCGAGCTCATCCTTTCGCTCGCGTGTCATGAGCCGCGTAGCCTCATCTTGAATCGACACGCCCTGATGACAGACGAGGTACACCGCCTCCGAAATCGGCATCTCCACGCCGGTCCGTTCCGCCAACGTGTGCACTGCGGCGGCGGTCTTGTACCCCTCGGCGACCGCTTTCTGTGAGGAAACGACCTCGGCCGCTGACTTTCCGCTCGCGAGCTTCACCCCAAGCTGCCGGTTGCGTGAGAGCTCTCCATGGCAGGTGAGGGTGAGGTCGCCGACGCCTGCAAGGCCGAGAAACGTGAGCGGATTCGCGCCGAGCGCCACACCGAGGCGGGCGAGCTCGGCGAGTCCGCGCGTCATGACGGCGGCAAGCGCCGACGCGCCCATCCCGAGGCCGAAGGCCGCCCCGCAGGCCACGGCGATCACGTTCTTCAGCGCGCCGCCGAGTTGGACTCCAACCACGTCGTCGCTCGCGTACACGCGCAGCAATGGCGAGTGGAGGATCGCCTGCACCCGCCGAGCGGTTTCGATGTCGTTCGCCGCGAGGCTCACATCCGCTGGCAAGCGCGAGGCGAGGTCTTTGGCGAAGCTCGGTCCCGACAGGTACGTCGCGTGTGCCGCGTGGTCGGGAAGCGTCTCGTTCAACACCTCGCTCATCAGGGCCAGGCTGTCCTGTTCGATGCCTTTCGCGGTCGAGGTGATGGCTGCACCCGCCGGGATGTGTGGAGCTGCCTCTTTCGTGACCGAGCGCATGAAGCCCGAGGGGACGGCCAACAGCACGAGGTCTGCGCCGTCGAGCGCCTCGGCCATATCGTTGGTGAACTGCATGTCCGACGGAACCGGGAAGCCAGGCAGGTAGGCACTGTTTTCGCCCTTCGCTGCCACCTCCTCGGGAAGCCCCTCGTCGAAGGCCCAGACCCGAACACGATGTCCGAGCGAGTGACTGTGAATGGCGAGGGCGGTGCCGAACGCTCCGGCCCCAAGAACGCTGACTTGGGTCATGGGGCGACGATACATCGCCTGCTAGAGTGCGCGCAACGACCGAGGAGTACTGCATGCGCGCCGTTTCGTTCAACATCACCGTCGGAGGGTTTCTTCTTGGCAAGAGCCTCGGCCGCTTCACCGAGTCTGCGCTCTTCGGAGGCTTGAGCGGTGTTCGCTTCGGGGATGTCGAGGAGCCTCCATTGCCTGCCGATGACTGGGTGAAGGTCGACGTCCTCGCCTCGGGCATCTGCGGCACCGACATCGCGACGCTCACGTTCTATTCGAGCCCGAGCATGGAGCCTTTCGGATCCTTTCCAGCGGTGCTCGGTCACGAAATCGCAGCGCTCGTGACCGAGGTCGGTCCAGCGGTCACTCGGGTGGAGCCCGGACAGCGGGTCATGGTCGACCCATTCGTCTCCTGCACCGCGCGCGGATTCGCGGCGGCGGCCTTCTGTCCTTCCTGCGCCTCCGGGCGCCACGCCACCTGCGAACGTGCAGGCGACGAGGGTCCTCTTCAGGTCGGCGGCGTTGCCGTCCAGCCTGGCACCGTGATCGGCTATCACGCGAGCTTTCCCGGAGGCTGGGGCGAACGGATGATCGCCCACGAAAGCCAGCTTGTCGTCTGCGATGATGCGCTCAGCACACGCACTGCGGCGCTCGTTGAGCCACTTTCCATCGCCATGCACGCCGTCCTCAACTTGGGTGACCTCGGCGACGGGCCGGCGCTGGTCCTCGGAAGCGGTCCCATCGCGCTTGGCGCCGTCTGGGCTCTGCGCGCATCGGGCTACCGCGGCGAGCTGATCGCTCAGGTCAAGCGCCCCTACGAGGCCGAGATCGCGCGAGACCTCGGCGCAAGCTCCACGGTTACGCCCGGCAGCGAGGCCCGCGAAGCACTGCTTCGCACCGGCGCGAGCCCCTACGACCCCATCATCGGAGACGAGGTGTACTCCGGCGGCGGCTTCCCCTTGATCTTCGATTGTGTCGGCAGTGCCGACACGCTCACCCAGTCCCTACGCTACGCCGCGCCGCGCGCCCGCCTCGTAGTCCTCGGCTGCGCTCCCGAGATTCCCAAGCTCGACCTGAGCTTCCTTTGGGCGCGTGAGCTCGAGGTGAAGGGCTTCATCGGCTACGGTATGGAAGACTGGCGCGGCCAGCGAAAACACACCTTCGAGGTCACGCAGGACCTGCTTCTCGAGACGGGCGCGAACGTCGAGGCCATGGTCACCCACGCCTTCTCCTTGAGCGACTATCGCAAAGGGCTCTCGGCAGCGGCGAACCGAAGACAATCGGGTTCGATCAAAGTCATGCTCGAACCGGGAGCCTGATCGACGCTCAGTACTGAAGCGTGAACGAGACCGACGCCCACCAGGTCCAGACGCCAATCTTGCCGGGACAGCCCGTTCGGACCACCTGGTCCGCAGAACAAAGGATCTCGGAGGGTATCTCTCCAGTCGCGTCCGGACCGGCGCCCGGCACCTGCTGCTCGGTCCCGATGTACTGATCGCCGATGTTCGTGCCGCTGTAGGAAATCAGCGTACCGATATCGAGCATGTACTTGTCCTTGACCTCCGCGTTGTTCCGGTCGTTCCAATAGAACCCAAAGCCGGTCATCCCCGTCACGCTGATCCCGGGGGGCGGTGTGAAGTACTGCGCCCAAGCCTCGGTGGCCGCCGAGCGGGCGACGTTCAAGCCGCCGCGCCACGAGACGACGTCGGCTTTGCGGAATCGATACTCGACGCCGTACTTGGCGCTCCAAACCGTCTCCCAGCCGAAGCCGACCACGGTAGGAGGCAGTGCACCCGTGCTCACGGTTTGATTGAGGTTGCCTTGCTTGTCTGCGCCGTGGAACTGCAGGCGAAGCTCGAACGCGTTGAGGAGGTACGGGTTGGCCTGGAACGAGAGACCGAACTGCAGCGCGTGCGGGATGTTCCAGTCAGCGACCGAGTCTAGCTGGAGCGGGGTGCCGTCAGGGTTGGTGAGAATCGATGTTTCGGTCGTGCCGTTCAGCTTAATTCGAGACCACATGCGGTACATGATGCCGATGGTGACCTTTTCATGGGGCTTGATGGTGATGCCCAGTCTCGGCGTCGGAAACCCGACACCGCTCAAGTCGTTCTTCACGCGACCATATGAAGTGGTTCCAAGTGCCGCTCCGACGTTCTGATAGAGGTCCGCGACCTGCTTCGAGAAGGGAAGGCGAAGAGCCAGACCCAGCCAGAACTTCTCGTGAATTTTGAACGAGGTTCCCACCGAGGCCTCGCCCACGAAGAACGTGACATCGAGGTCCTGCGGTTCGCGGTTCGTGCAGGTCCTTGGATTGGTGTCGGGCGTGTGCGGCGGGTTGTTGCCGTCGACGGGGTCGGGAGAAACGGCCGCACCGTCCAAGCAGACGACGCCGTCGAACGATGAGCCGTAGCCGGTTTCGATCACGAGTCCCGCGCCGAACACCACACGTGGCGCGATGCGACCGGCGATGAAGCCCGAAGGAATGGGCCCGAACCCGGTGCCCGACCGGCCCTCAGTCCCGGGACCTTGAACCGGCGCGATTTGGTTCGTGAAGATCCCGGTGAAGTTCAGCGTGAAGCCGAGCTTGCCGATTCCCTCCATGTTCGCCGGATTGAGAACGAGTGCCGACGCGCGCTCCATGTACGTCGTGCCCGTGAGGCCCATGGAGATGCTGCGCGTGTCGTACGCAGTTGGTTCCGGGTTTGCGCTCGCGAGCGCCGGGGTCATCAGCGCGCCGGCCAAAAAGCAGGCGGCAAGCAGTCGCAAGTTCATTGATTCTCTCCAATCCGTGCGCGAAGCTCCGAGGACTAAACCACAGCACGAGCCCTCATGGCTACGAAAGAAGGGAAAAAGTGGATAGCAAGCCCTTGAGGGTGACCGTGACAGGGGCGACCGGTCTCACTGGCTTCCACACGGTACGCGCGCTGCTGGACTCCGGTCACGAGGTCCGCGCGTTCGTGCGAGATCCCCAAAAAGCCAAGAAGCTTTTCGGTACGCATCCGGGCGCGCTCGAGCTGGTCCAGGGCGACATCACGGATCCAGCTACGGTCACGCCCGCACTGCACGGATGTAACGCCGTGATTCACTGTGCAGCCGTGGTTGCGGCTGGCCGTGATGAAGCCACCGAGCAGCTACTGGCGACCAATGTGTCCGGCGTGCGAAATGTCATCGGGATGGCGGTCAAGCTCGGGATTCGACGCATCGTGCATGTTTCCTCGCTCGCGACCTTGTTCCGTGGCGACGGCACCCTTCTCAGCGAAGACTCCGAGCCCCGTCCCTCCGAGCACGCCTACGGCCAATCGAAGACGCTCGCGGACGCCTATGTCCGAAAACTGCAAGTCGCTGGACATCCGATCCAGATCGTTTACCCAGCCGCCATCATCGGTCCCGACGACCCTGGGCTTTCGGAGTCGATGATGGCCCTGCGCGCGTTCGTCGAGGACTTCATCCCCATCACCTCCGGCGGCATGCAATTCGTCGATGCGCGCGACCTCGGGGTTGCGCACTGCCGCATCGTCGAGTCCGAGCCCGCGCCCGCGCGTTACCTCGCGGCCGGTACGTTTCTCCGCTGGTCGGAGGTGGCGTCACAGATCGAGCAGGCGACCGCGCGTCGCCCGCGCGCCATCCCGTTCCCGGCGCCGCTGCTTCGTGGTGCTGGCCATCTGCTCGACCTCGTGCGCAAGCTCATCCCCGTCAGGCTGCCCTTGACGGCGGAAGCCGCCGCGTACATCACCCGCTGGGATGCCGTACCCAACTCCGTGGCGTTCGAGGCGATGGGCGTGCGCTTTCGCGACGTGTCGGAAACGATGACGGACTCGATTCAATGGTTGAAGAAGGCGGGCTACCTCTCGTGACGCTGTCCATGGCGATGACATTTGCGGTCGCTGGCTTTGTTCTTTGGCTCGCCGGCGCCGTGCTGATCGCTTGGCTCGCCTTTTTGCTGGGTCGGTGGCTCGGCGGGCGCGAGGCGCGCCGCGAAGACGCAGAGCATGAGGGCCCGGTGGGCTCGGTCGTGGGGGCGACCCTCGCACTCTTGGCGTTCACCCTGGCGATCACCTTCAACATGGCCCACTCCAAGCACAACCACCGAAAGGAGCTGGTGCGCGAGGACGCCAAGGCCATCCGAACCGCTTACGACCGCGCGCTCCTGCTCCCGCCCGATGCCGCCCAACGAGCGCACGTACTGCTCGCCGAGTACGCGCGCATTCGTTCCTTCGACACCTTCGCGCAGCCGGACTTCGCACTCGCTGAGGTCGTCGAGCGGTCCGAGGCGATTCAACGGGAGCTGTGGCTCGGTGCGGTCGAGCACCGCGCGCATCCCCAGGTCCGCTTCTACATGGACGCGCTCGGCACCCTCACGAACACGCACGCCGAGCGGGTCACGATGGGCGTCTACGACCACGTGCCTCTGGCCGTGTGGATCTGTCTCGTCACCGTAACCGCGCTCGGAATGCTCACGATGGGGTACCAGTCGGCGCTCGCCGGCTCTCGACGCACTCGGGCGATGATTCCTCTGGTAGTTGCGTTCTGCGTCGTGCTCTGCATGGCGGTCGACCTCGACCGGCCGCAAGAGGGCATCCTTCGGGTCGATCAGGGTCCGATGAAGCGCCTCGCAGCCGCGCTGTCCGATCTGCCGCCCGGGCTCTAGTGGTATAAACCGAGATCTTCGACGAGAGGACCGACGATGCGCGCTGCGATTCTTCGACAGAATGGACCGACCGAGAACATCGAGGTCGGTCAGATGGCCGCCCCCGCGCACCGTCGCGACGAGATCCTGGTACGGGTACACGGCGCCGCGGTCAATCCCGCCGACCTCAAGGTCTGCAGCGGCACCGATGGCGCCGCGTTCATCCACTCGAAGAAGTTCCCCATGGCGATCGGTTACGACTTCAGCGGCGTCGTCGAGAAGGTGGGTGCCGCCGTGAGCGGCCGGCGCGTCGGCGACCCGGTCTTCGGGCATCTCCCGTACGCAATGTCTACCCGGCAGGGAAGCTTCGCCGATTACGTAGCGGTCAAACCGGATGAGGTCGGAGTCAAGCCCGATACGCTGTCACACCTGGACGCCGCCGCCGCCGCAACCGCAGGGTGTACCGCGCTGCAGGCTCTTCGAGACAAGGGGCGGCTCGCGACCGGCCAGCGCGTTCTCATCAACGGCGCCTCGGGCGGCGTCGGCAGCTTCGCGGTTCAGATCGCGCGACTCCTCGGGGCCGAGGTCTGGGCCACTGCGAGCGCCAAGAAGGCCGAGTTTGTCCTCAGTCTCGGCGCGACCGAAGTCATCGACTACCGGATCAGAGCGATCGCATCGATCGATCAAACCTTCGACCTGGTTCTCGATGCGGCCTCGCGGTCGTCCTACGCCGAGGTCGAGCCGCTGCTCGCGCGCGGCGGCTCGTACCTGACCCTCTTGCCCTCGGCGAGCCTCGTGAGCGGCATGGCGAAGAGTGTCGTTGCTCGGAAGCGATGCACCTTCGTCACCGTGAAATCGCGGGCGGCAGACCTCGATCAACTCGGATCTTGGTTGGCGGCCGGGGAGCTCTCGGCCTCGGTGCATGAGACCTTCGATCTCGGGGCGATCACGGACGCACTTGCGAAGCTCGCCACGGGCTCCGTGCAGGGCAAGGTCGCCGTCCGCGTCGCCCCCTAGCGTTGCGCGGCCCCGCGGCGACTACTACTCGCTGGCTTCTTCTGCCTCGGAGGCTTCCTCGCTCGTCTCTTCCGAGGTCGCGGCAGGTTCTGCCGGCGGCTCCTCGGCGGGGGCCTCTTCCCTGGGTGCGGCCACCTTCAGAAGCCCCTCGGCGACGAGGATCTTCACCTTCTCGTCGCCGCTTACCCAGCTTCGGTCCGTCTTGCGAATGCCGTACCGGCCCGAACGCTTCTTGATGATCTGGTACTCTTCGGTCTCTTTGACGATCTCCATGAGCGAGCGCCTACCACAGGGCTCGCCAAGGGGGTAGGAGACTTGCATGAAGAGCCAGCGACTGAGCGACGGAACCGAAATGCCTGCCCTCGGGCTCGGCACCTGGAAGTCCGAGCCCGAGCAGGTGTACCAGGCGGTCCGTGCCGCGCTCGAAGTTGGCTATCGGCACATCGACTGCGCCGCCATCTACCAGAACGAGGAAGAGGTCGGCCGTGCGCTGAGCGACGCCTTTGCGGCGGGCGACGCGAGGCGCGAGGACGTTTGGATCACCAGCAAGCTCTGGAACGACGCCCACAGGCCACACGATGTGGAGCCCGCCATCGAGACCAGCCTTCGAAAGCTGCAACTCGACTACCTGGACCTCTACCTCATTCACTGGCCCGTTGCGCTCAAGCGCGGTGTCATGCTTCCGGGCAGTCCGGACGACTTTCTCTCTTTGTCCGTCGTCCCGCTCGAGTCGACCTGGCAGGCGATGTTGGCGCTCCGAGACCGCGAGCTCACCCGGCAAGTGGGCGTCTCCAACTTCAGCATCGGCCAGATCCGCCGTATTCGCGATGCGACGGGCGCCGTGCCAGCCGTCAACCAGATCGAGCTTCACCCGTACTTGCAACAGAGCGCACTGATCGAAGCCTGTGGGGACCTCAGTGTTGCCGTGACCGCGTACTCGCCACTCGGCTCCCCCGATTCCGCGGTGTTCATGGGTCGCAAGGACGACGTGCTGCTCACCCAGCACCCGCCCATCACCGCCATTGCGGATGCGCGAGGGGCCACGGCGGGGCAGGTGCTGATCGCCTGGGCGCTGGCGAGGGGCACCAGCGTGATTCCAAAATCCGTGAACCGAGGTCGCATCGCCGAGAACTGGGGCGCGGGCGACCTGACACTCTCCCTTTCCGACATGACCGCCATTGCCGCGCTCGACCGCCATCGACGCATGGTCGACGGACGGTTCTGGTTCATCGGCGAAACCTATTCCCCCGAAACGCTCTGGGACGAGGCCTCGCTCTAGCCGGATCGGCGAGATGGAGATCGATGGCCGTGCGGTCAGCCCTGGATTAGTCTCTCCGAGTGTCCGACGCAGAGAACTCGCGCATCTACCGCAAAGACTACCTCCCTCCAACGCACCTGGTGGACGCCGTCGACCTCGACTTCCGACTCGACCCGGAGCAAACACGGGTCCGCGCCCGAATGGAGGTCCGGCGCAATCCGGCGGTCGATCCGGTCCAGAGCCTCGACCTCCACGGCGACGAGCTCGAGCTTCGTGCGATCCGAATCGATGGCGTCGACCTCGGGGAGGGCGAGTACGTAGCCGACCCCGACCGGCTCCGTATTCACCGCGTCCCCGCGGCCTTCGTGCTCGAGACCGAGGTCGCCATCGCACCCGTACGCAACAGCAAGCTGATGGGCCTCTACACCTCGAGCGGGGTGTTTTGCACCCAGTGCGAGGCCGAGGGCTTTCGCCGCATCACCTACGCTCTCGACCGTCCCGACGTCATGTCGCGCTACACGACGCGCATCGAGGCTGACAAGGCCCAGTACCCAGTCCTCCTCTCGAACGGCAACCGCGTCGCTCAGGGAGAGCTCGAGGGCGGGCGCCACTGGGTTCAGTGGGAAGACCCGTTCCGCAAGCCGAGCTATCTGTTCGCCCTCGTCGCCGGAAACCTGGTCTGTCACCGAGGCCGGTTCACGACCGCATCCGGGCGCGACGTCGCGCTCGAGATTTGGGTCGAGCCCGAAAACGCCGACAAGTGCGAGCATGCGCTGGCCTCACTGCAGGCTGCGATGCGCTGGGACGAGGAAACCTACGGCCTCGAGTACGACCTCGACATCTACATGATCGTCGCGGTGAACGACTTCAACATGGGGGCCATGGAGAACAAAGGCCTGAACATCTTCAACTCGAAGTTCGTGCTCGCCAAGCCATCCACTGCCACTGACGACGACTACGAGGGGATCGAGAGCGTCGTTGCCCATGAGTACTTTCACAATTGGACCGGCAACCGCGTGACCTGCCGCGACTGGTTCCAGCTCACGCTCAAGGAGGGGCTCACGGTCTTTCGCGACCAGGAGTTCTCGGCCGACATGATCTCGCCGGCCGTCCAACGCATCAAGGACGTCACCCGGCTGCGCACCGCGCAGTTCGCCGAGGATGCCGGGCCGCTCGCGCATCCGATCCGGCCGGAGTCGTACATCGAGATGAACAACTTCTACACCGCCACCGTGTACGAGAAGGGCGCCGAGGTCGTGCGTCTCTATCGGACTCTCTTCGGCAAAGAAGGTTTCCGAAAAGGACTTCGTCATTACCTGCACCAGCACGACGGCTGCGCCGTGACCTGCGACGACTTCCGCCACGCGATGGCCGAGGCCAACGATGCCGACCTCTCCCAACTCGAACGCTGGTACGCCCAAGCCGGGACGCCGACCGTCCGCGCTCGCGATCACTGGGAACCAGAGGCCTCCCGGTACTCGCTGACCCTCCGTCAGACGCAGCGATGCATGGCGGACACACCAGAGCCGCTGCCGTTGCCAATCCCGGTTCGCGTGGGGCTCGTGGCCAGCAATGGAGCCGAGATCCCCGGCACCGCGCGCACGCTCGAGCTCCGCGACGAGGAGGAGACGTTCGCCTTCGAAGGGGTGACCGAACGACCGGTTGCATCGATCGGTCGAGGCTTTGCGGCACCGGTTCGGCTGGAGGTCGAGCGAAGCCTCGACGAGCTCGCCTTCCTGATGGCCCACGACAGCGACGCCTTCAGTCGTTGGGAATCCGGTCAGGAGCTCTGCAAGCGTGTGCTGCTCGCACGGGTGGACGATGTTCTCTGCGGGCGCCCACTCTCGCTCGAGCCCGTCCTGGCCGACGCCTTCCGGAAGGTGCTTACCGACGCGGAGCTCGACGGTTCGATCAAGGCCCTCACGCTGACGCTGCCCTCCGAGGAGGTGCTTTCGCAAGAGCTGAAGGCTGTGGATCCCCAAGCCGTCCACGAGGCTCGCCTCTTCCTGGTCACCGAGCTCGCCCGTGCGCTTCGCAGCGAGTGGACCGAGGCCTACGAGCTTCATGCCGAAGGAAGCGACGCCTTCGTCAAGGCGGAGGTCGACCGTCGTCGGATCAAGAACCGGGCGCTGCGCTACCTGGTTGCGCTCGAGGAACCCGAGACGATCTCCTTGGCTGTGGAACAGTTCCGCTCTGCCACAGGCATGACCGACTACGAGGCGGCCTTCCTGTGCCTCGTCGATCTCGTCGCTCCGGAGACCGACGACGCCATTGCCTCGTTCTACGCGCGCTGGAGAGACGAACCCCTGGTTCTCGACAAGTGGTTCCGGATGCAGGCGATGTCGGACGCCGACAACGTCCTCGACCGCGTGGTCGAGCTTTCGCGCCATCCCGATTTCACGCTCTCCAATCCGAACCGGGCGCGCTCGCTTCTCTATGCCTTTGCCGCGGGCAATCCAGTCGGGTTTCATCGGGCAGACGGAGCCGGCTACCGATTCGTGGCCGACCAGGTTCTCGAGCTCGACCGCATCAATCCGCAGGTGGCCTCCCGCATCGTATCGAGCTTCAATCAGTGGAAGCGCTACGAGCCCGGTCGGAGTGGGCTGATGCGTGCGGAGCTCGAGCGTATCGCGGCCGAGGCCGCCATTTCCAAAGACGTTCGCGAGATCGTCGAACGAGCGCTGGAGGGCTGAGCCGGATGTCCTCCGATTCGATGATTCTCACCGTCGCCAACCGCCTCGCCCGACATGCACCCTTCGATCGTCTCGACGCCGAGCTTCTCGATCGGGTCGCTCGCTCGATTCGCATTCGTTACTTGGAGCCGAACGAGGTGGTCTTCGAAGCGGGGCAGAGCCCGAAGCCCGAGTTCTACGTCGTGGTGAAGGGAGAGATCGCCGTCACTCAAGAGATCGACGGAGAGTCCGTCCTCATCGACGTCTGCGATGGAGGCGATATCTTTGGTGTGCGCGCGTTGCTCGCTGATCGCGCCTACCTCGCCACGACGCAGGCCAAGGAGGACACGCTTCTCTACGTCTTGCCGAAGGAGCAGCTCGATGCCCTGGTGCGTGATGAGCCCCGCGTCGCGCTCTTCTTCGCTGCAGGCTTCGCTGCAGATCTCCCGCAAGCCCGTGACGTCAACCGCCTCCTCGCCGTCAGGGAGGCACGTCGCCACGACAAGCAGACGGAAGCGAGCGACGATACTCGTCGAGTCGACCCGGTACGCGACGTTCTCACCTGCAGCCCAGAGACCACGATCCGCGAGGCCGCATCGATGATGGGTGCCCGAAACGTGGGTTCGATCCTCATCGTGGATGAAGAGCGGCGGCCCCTGGGCATCGTCACGGACTCCGACCTCCGAACGAAGGTCGTCGCACGGGGCACGGAGGTGTCACTCGCGATTTCCGAGATCATGAGCTCTCCGGTGCTGACCATCGATGACCAGGCCACCCTCTCCTCGATGATCGCCACGGTCATGCGCAAACACCTGCACCACTTCGCCGTCACCGAGGACGGCACCTCGGCGACGCCCGTAGTCGGGATCGTATCCGAGCACGACATCCTGAAGACGCAGGGCAGCCATCCGACCGTCATTCTCTCAGAGCTCGGCCGTGCCAAGACCAAGGAGCGACTGCGAGCGCTTCGCGACCAGGCCGAGGAACTGCTGCGTCAGTACCTGGAGGACGAGGTCGGGATGGGGTTCCTGTCCAACATGATCTCGGAGATCAACGACACACTGATTCGACGTGCCATCCGGATTTCGCTCGACGAGATGGGCGGCGAGCCTCCAGTGCCGTTCTGCTGGCTCGCGCTTGGCAGCGAAGGCCGAGAGGAGCAGCTCCTTCGCACCGATCAAGACAACGCCATTCTCTATGCGGATCCCGGCGACGACGACGGCGCCGCGAGCCGTTTCTTCCTGGAGCTCGGCGAGCGGATCGTCGACGTCCTCGTCGAGGCCGGCTTCGAACGTTGCCCGGGCGATGTGATGGCTAGCAACCCCAAGTGGAACCAGCCGCTCGAGGGCTGGAGGCGCTGCTTTGCCGATTGGATCCGTGAGCCCGAGAACATGGCGGTGATGCACACCAATATCTTCTTCGACTTTCGCCCCGTCTACGGTGACGCGGCTCTGGCCGCGGAGCTGAAGCAACACATCTTCGAGCTGGTCGAAGCCAACCGTCTGTTCCTCGCATTTCAGGCTCGAAATGCGGTCCAAAATCCGCCCCCACTCAGCTTCTTCCGGAACATGGTGGTCGAGCGAAGCGGGGAGCATCGCGACGCGTTCGACATCAAGGCGCGTGCGATGACCCCACTCGCCGATGCTGCGCGGGTGTTGATCTACGACTTTGGCATCGAGATCTACGGCAGCACCGCCGAGCGCTGGCAGGCGATCGCCGAGAGCAACGAAAACCTCGCGCGTCTCGCCGGAGAGGCTGCGATGGCGTACGAAATTCTGATGCGAATTCGCGCTATCGAAGGCCTCACCCGCGGCACGTCAGGCCGCTACGTCCACATCAAAGAGCTCAACAAGCTCGAGCGTCAGACCCTCCGGAATACGTTCTCGGTAGTCAAAGACGTACAGTTGATGTTGACGTCTCGCTACAGACTCGATTTCCTTCGCTGACCCCACCGTGATCTCGGATTTCATCAAACGATTGCTGCCGCACAAGAGCGGACGAACCGCGGAAGCGACTTGGCCGCCATCGCTCGCTGAGTACATGTCCATGAGGCGAAAGCCCGACAAGAACGCGCCGCTCGCAGAGGTCCGTTTCGTCGTCTTCGACACGGAGACCAGCGGGCTCGACCTCTCCAAGAACCGTCTTCTTTCCATCGCCGGCGTGGCCGTTGAGGGTCTCGAGGTCCGGCTCGACGACGTCTTCGACGCGGTCATCCGACAAGACGACGTCGGCGGAGCGGAGGCGGCGGTGGTGCACGGCCTGATCTCCAGCGACCTCTACGACGGCGTCGACGAGCGAGACGCTGCCGCCGAGTTTCTTCGCTTCGTCGGGGCTTCGGTCTTGGTCGCCCACCACGCGGCCTTCGATCTCCGCATGCTTCGGAAGGCCATTGCGCAATGCCGAGGTGCCAAGGTTGGGACCCCCACGGTCGACACGGCTCAGCTCGCGAAGCGCGTCGAGGTCGGGCCGATGGCATCGAGTGAAGCGCGAGGTGCCGACGACCGACACGCCTACCGCCTCGACGAGCTCGTTCGGAGGTACGACATCGAGATCCCCGATCGCCACACCGCTTCTGGAGACGCCTTAGCGACCGCGCTTCTTTTCCAACGCCTGCTCAAGAGGGCCGAGCGGCGCGGCATCCACACCCTTGGCGATCTGCTTCGCTAGGCTTCGGCCTCGAGCGCTTGGAGCGCATCCTCGAGATCCGAGATCAGTCGCTGCGCGCGCGGCACCGAGGTCCGGCACGCGATGATCCCGAAGTCTAGGCTATCGTTGATGCTGGTCACCGTGATGTTCAGCGCCTGTCCGTGCGAGACGATCGACAAGGGATACATGCCGAGCAACTCGGCTCCGTTCCAGTAGAGCTTCTCTCTCGGTCCAGGGACGTTCGACACGGTGACGTTGAAGGTGGGTCGCGTACGCCCCGAGAATCGCAGAAGATGCGGAACGAGCACCGGCAGTGCCACCACGCTCGTGAAAATCGGAATCTCCGACGAGCTCATGCCGCCGAGCAGCCGTTTGGCTTCGCCCATCGACCGCTGAATGGCACGTAGCCGGCCGAGCTCGTTGGGGATCTCCGTGGCGAGACTTGCGAAGACGACCGAGAACGAGTTTCCCTCGATGTCGGCGTCCGCCGGGCGAAACGATACCGGGGTCATCGCGGTCAGTGGCTCCGCGGGAAGGGCGTCGAGGTCCAAGAGGTACCGACGAAGAGCTCCGCCCGACATCGTGAGCACGACGTCGTTCACCGTGGCGTTCAGCGCCTTCGCGATCTTCTTGATGCGCGCGAGTGGCCACGATTGCGCAACGAATCGACGCGAGCCGGTCACGCGACCGTTGAGAATCGTCATCGGGGTTTGGAAGGGCGCGATCATGCCGTGCTTGTCGCGATGTCGAACCGCTGCCGCGAACTTCAGCACGCCGCCCATCGCCCCGGTTGCGGCCGTGGCGAGTTGCTTGGGATCGGGCTTCGGCCGAGCCACACTCCGCGGCCGTTCCACGTTCCAGGGGGCCGGCATGTCACGCTCGCTCGGATCGGGACTCAAGCAGGCCCTCAGCATCCGCATCGAGCCGACACCATCGATCATCGAGTGATGGGTTTTCACGTAGAGCGCAAAGCGATCGTCTTCGACCCCCTCGATGATGTGGGCCTCCCAGAGCGGCCGATCGCGGTGGAGGCGAGTGGCGTGGAGCCGCGACACCAGGCGAAACATCTCGCGGTAGCGCCCCGGCTTCGGAAGAGCGGAGTGTCGTACGTGATAATGCGGATCGAGCTTCCGGTCTGGCACCCAGTGGGGCAGGCCGAGCCGTCGGAGCGGCCAAATCAGCTTCTGGTTGAAAGGATACTGCACCGCCTGCGGGTCGTTGTTCGCCGAAAGCGTCTCGTGCAGCCACTCTTCGTGCACTCCTTCGGGATACTTGAACAACATCAGACCCGCGGTATGCATGGGCATCTGGCGGTCTTCCGCGAGAAGAAAGCTGGTGTCTACGGTGCCGAGGGGTTTCATGGAAGTCAGAGAAGTATCCCAGTGGGGTCGCTTTTGGTAGCCTCCGCCGCACCCAACAAGGAGGGAAGAGACAAATGACCACAATTCTTAGGTATTCAGTGATCGGGGTGGCGATGCTTGCGCTGAGCCTTTCAGCCGCTTGCAAGGAAGACGCGAGCCCCGCAGCCCAGCAGGTCTCGTCTGGGGCTGAGGCGGGCGCCGAGGCAGGCGTCGAGACGGGCATGGAGACCGGGTCCGCCGACGGCGTTAAGGAAGGCGTCAAAGAGGGCGGCAAGGACGCCGGTGAAACGGCTGCCTCCGAGGTCGTGAACTAGCGACCGTTCTGATGGAAGCGACGAAGCCACAGGGGCCGAGCCGCGCAGTGTTGATCGGAAGCGCGGCCCTACTCACCTTGGTGCTCGTAGGTGCCGCGTACTTCCTCGGAGATTCGTCTCCGGCGATGCTGGACCGACCGTCCCTGGTGGCTTCGAAGTTCCAACCTTTGCTAGAGCGCTGCGACGACGACCCGCGAACCGAACCCCGAGATGGGGCGCTTCGCACGAGCTGCGTTTGTCGTAGGGATCCCGCCTTTGCCTTTTACGCCGAGGCCGATGGTGATGCGATCGACAAAGCCGGTCTCATGGTCTCGCTCAACAGCGGCGACGAAGACCGAAAGGCCGGAACGGATCTCGGCCTCGAGCTCTTCAGCCTGATGGCGGGCGTCCCTGCACAGTCGTTCATCCCGGCCGAGCAGCTCCAGGACATCGGAATCGTCAAGACCGAGCTCGCGCGCGATGGACTGATCTACGTGACCGAGCCCGTGGCAGGGGTCGGCCTGGTCTTTTCCGTCTCTCGGGAAGATACGATCCACGAAGATTGAGGCTGCAACGGTCACGCCCTTCGGTGTATCGTGCCACCCCATGTCGACCAAGTCGCGCGTGGGTTGGGTGATCGCCGGAATCCTTGGCGCCATCCTGCTGGCCATCGCCTTCATACCCACGTTCGAGTTCGTGGTCGGGGGCGCTCTCATCAACATCGGCTTCCGACTCCAGGATCGACTCGCTCACTACGATTTCGAGCACGACGAGTCGATCACCCCGGAGCAGATCTGGGACGAGCTCGTCGCACAAAACGACATGGCGGCGAGCGTGCGCGAGGTGTTTCCGCGAAGCGTGCGACATCCCGTGGTCGCCATTCTCGCCTGCATGGACGCCCGAATCGACACGGCCGAGCTGGCCGGGGACACCCGCCGATACTATTACGTCGTGC
>CBDUCC010000027.1:0-17155 GCA_965365555.1 uncultured Myxococcales bacterium
CGATGGCCGCCATCGGGCTCCCCGTGGCTCTGGCGGGCGCGATCATCGCCATGGACATGATGGACATCACGATCAACATGATGTCTCTGCTCGCTCTGATCCTCTGTCTCGGGGTGGTGGTCGACGACGCGATCATCATCATCGAGAACATCTTTCGGCACATGGAGGAGGGGATGCCCCGTCGGCGGGCGGCCGTGATCGGAACACAGGAGGTCTTTTGGCCAGTCGTGGCATCGACACTCACCAGCTGGGCGGCGTTCCTTCCCCTCCTGCTCATGGAGGGTGTGCTGGGGGACTTCTTCGCGATCATTCCGAAGGTCGTGGTCGCGGCACTGACCGCTTCATTGATCGAAGCGATGTTCGTTCTGCCTAGTCACATGGCGGATTTCGGGCGTCTTTCGCACCGAAAAGTGGCATCGAGCAACCTCGACGCGCCACCGGAGACCCGTCTGCAGCGCGCCGTGCGCCGAATCCTATCCGCGTACGAGCGGATCCTGCGCTGGTCGCTTCTTCATCGCGGACGGGTGGTGTTCGCCGCCTATGCACTCTTTGCGCTGATGCTGGGAGTGGCCTTCTCCGCCAAGGACGTGATCCTCTTCACCGAGGGTGACCCGGACATGTTCGACGTCCGGGTCCGGATGCCGACCGATGCCTCGAAAGAGGAGACGGAGGCTCTCCTGGCCAAGCTCGACGCGCGGATCCTCGAGCTCGAGAGCCCCGACATCGAGGCGACCGTCGCCGTGCGCGGAATGACCCGGACCGACATGGGGATGAGCACCGGGGACCACATGGGCATGATCAGCGTGTTTGTCGTGCCAGCTACGGACCGCACGCACGTCCACGCCGGGAGGGACCTCGTGAACGCGGTGAGTCGCCTCTACGACGATGTCGTCGGACCGGCGCGTCTCGAGGTGGTCGAGGTCCGGCCGGGGCCGCCACGGGGAGCACCGGTTGCAGTTCGAATTCGCGGAAACGATCACGAGCGCCTCGTGGAGCTCGCCGAGCAGGTCCTCGCCGAAGTGCGCCGGACACCGGGCACGAGGAACGCGAACCTCGACTACGAGCTCGGTAAGCAAGAGGTTCAGATCCGGGTCGACGAGCAGCGTGCTGCGCTTCACGGCCTGACTCCCGAGATGGTGAGCATGTGGCTCCGAAGCGCGTTCGGCGCGACTCCGGCTGCGACCCTTCAGGAGGGAGACGACGAGATCGACATCGTCGTGCAGCTTCGGGACGAGGTGCTGCAGGACCCCAGCCGGATTGCCTCGCTGCAGCTGATCGCCCCGAACGGTGACCAGATCGCGATCAACGACGTCGCCGAGGTTTCCCAGGGCCGTGGTCCCGGTGCAATTCGGCGCTTTCAACAGAAGCGCGTGGTGAGTGTCCTTTCGGGGATCGACGAGACCGTCACGAACAGCGGCGAGGTCAACGAGACCCTGCAAGCGAAGCTCGCGCCACTGGCGACGGCGAACCAGGACGTGCGATTCGAGTTTGGCGGCCAGTTCGAGGAGACCCGCGAGTCCGTCGAATCACTCTTCCGTGCGTTCCTGATCGCGATCCTGTTGATCTACACGATTCTCGCCACCCAGTTCCAAAGCTTTTCGCAGCCTACCGTGGTCATGGCGGCGATCCCGCTCTCGCTAATCGGCGTCTGCGGCGGGTTCCTGCTGAGCACGAAGCCGATCGGGCTGATCGCGCTCGTCGGTGTGGTGGGTCTCACCGGAATCGTCGTCAATGATTCGCTCGTACTCGTCGATTTCATCAACAAACGAAGAAGCCGTGGTCTGCCCTTGGACGAGGCGATCGTCGAAGCAGGCAAGCTCCGGCTCCGGCCGATCGTGTTGACCAGCGTCACGACCATCGCTGGCCTTTTTCCGATCTCGATCGCCATCGACAGCCTTCCGCACCTGGCTCCGATGGCGCAGGTGATGGTCTACGGGCTCACGTTTTCGACGCTGCTCACGCTATTGGTCGTACCCTGCCTCTATCGCCTAGACGTCGATCTTGCCGCGGCGGCCGGACGCTGGTTCGCTCCGTTCAAACGCTGGGTCACCGACCCCGGAGCCGCCGCGGAGGAGCCCGCCGACACTGGCGCCGAGTAGGGCTCTTGGCGGCTGGTGAGGTGAGCTGCTAGGCGCATTCCATGGCGAAGCGTTTCGACAAGCAAGTCGTTTGGATCACGGGCGGCGGCAGCGGCATCGGTCGCGCTCTGGCCCTTCAATTCGCGAAGGAAGGAGCATCGGTCGCGGTATCGGGCCGAAGGGAGGACCGGCTCCAGGAGGTCGTCGAAGCGGTGCAGGCGAAGGGCGGAAAAGGGCTCGCGGTGCGCTGCGACGTGACCGACGAAGCCTCCGTAGCCGAGGCGGTCCAGAAGGTCGTGCGCACGCTCGGCGGGCTCGACGTTGCGGTCGCGAACGCAGGCTTCTCGGTCGCCGGCCGAATCGAGAAGCTCTCCGCAGCCGACTGGCGCCGACAGCTCGATGTGAACGTGATCGGCGTTGCGATGACGGCGCGATACGCGATTCCTCAGCTGCGGGAGCGCAAGGGACGCCTGGCACTGATCGGCAGCGTAGCCTCGATGCTGAGCACCCCGGGTATGGGCGCGTATTCGGCCTCGAAGTACGCCGTTCGCGCGATCGGACAGGCGCTCTCGGCCGAGCTTCATGGCAGCGGTGTGAGCTGCACGACGATTCATCCAGGCTACATCGAGAGCGAGATCGCCCGAGTCGACAACCAGGGACGCTACGATCCGGAGCGCGAGGATCGGCGCCCCAAGAACCTGATGTGGCGCTCCGATCGGGCGGCCCGTGCGATGGTCGACGCGATCGCGAAACGGAAGCGTGAATACACATTCACCAGCCATGGGAAGGTTGGCGCCTTCGCCGGGCGGCATCTGCCCGGCCTGGTCCACTACGGCGTGACTCGGAACAAGAGCTGAGGCTCACTCGACGACGAAGCGGAACATGAAGAGCAGGTAGGTCTCCTTGCGACCGCCAATGTCCTGACGAAGCGCAGCCTCCGCTCCGATCTTGCCCTTCGTGAAGCCGATGCCCGCGGTGATCTGATTGAGCTCTCGGCCGCCGTCGTGCCGGTAGCCGAGGCGGATCGGCACCATCTCGGCGGCGACGTAGCTGATCCCGCCGCCGGCGATGAGCTCGTTCTTCTCGAAGGTCGTCAAATCGATGAGAACGTCACCGCCCAAGCTGAACGATTCGACCGGGGCCAGAGAGACGCTCCCGCCGGCCATCTGGGGCGCGAGCACCGAGTAGGTTCGGATCAGGTTGTACCCGAGACCGGCGAGTCGAAGCCAGGGGATCGGGGTGATCGTGATCGAAGCGTCGATCGTGATGCCGTCGAAGGAGGGGCCGACGCGCTGCCCGTCGACGGTGTCCGAGCGCAGTTGCGCCCAGCGGAACCCAAGTCCGATGCCGAGCTGTGGGATGGCCTGGATTCCGATCCCCGAGCGCCAATCCCAGCCGCGGTACCGCCGTCCCTCGCCACTGAAAACGCCACGGAAGCTGGTGCCGAGGGCAAGCTTCTTGGCGGTGGTCGAGTCGCTCACCGAGCTACCGATCGTCCAGTACGTACCGCCGTTGCTCTTGCTGCCCGGAATGATCTGAGAGAACGCTTCGATGTGATAGGCCGAGATCGCCGCCATGTTGGACGCGTTGTAGGCGAGGCCGGACACGCCGCTGGCCCCTGCGCGAGCTCCGGAGCCCATCGAGAGGCCGTAGGTCGTCTCGAGGGTATCCTCGGTCGGGATCACAGTCGGGTCGGCGGAACCGGCCACGCCCGGAGGCGCCTCAATCTGCGCCTGCACCGCTCGAATTGGGGCCAGCGTGGCCGACAGAACCACGAGTGCTGCCGCTAAGACCGCTCGTTTTGCCCTCATGGGTGATGCCCTCGCGGAAGCTAACAGCGATGGATCACGGGTCCAAATTGTCGACTTCGCACGGATATTGGCCAAACGCAGCAGAGCGGTCGTGCCTTCCCGGGAGCCGGGATTGCCCACCGGCGGGGCGGCGCTAAAGCGATGTCGTGCTGGACTCGCTTCTCGACCAATCGCTCGTTGGGTACACGGCCCTCGGCCACCGATGGCGGGATCTGCCAACGATCGACGTGGACCTCCGGGGTCGCGTCGCTCTGGTGACGGGCGCGACATCGGGACTTGGACGCAGCACCGCCGAATCGCTTGCCCGCCTCGGGGCGCAGGTGATCCTCGTGGGACGCAACCCCGAGAAGACGGCGCGCGTCGCCGAGGCGATCATCCGGGTCAGCGGCAACCCCGAGGTGCGTACGGAAATCGCCGACCTGAGCTCGATGGCCGAGATCCGGGCACTCGCCGCGAGGCTCGAAGGCCCGATCCATCTGCTGGTCAACAACGCGGGTGTTCTTTTGCCCGAACGCAGGGAGACCGACGAGGGCTTCGAAACCACTTTTGCGACCAATCTCCTCGGTCATTTTCTGCTCACCGAGCTCCTGATCGAGAAGCTGGAAGCGCCGGCGCGAATCATCAACGTCTCTTCGGGCGGCATGTACACCCAGCGAATTCGCGTGGATGACCTGCAGATGGAGCGAGGCCGATACGACGGAGCGGTCGCCTACGCACGCACCAAGCGCGCGCAGGTCATCTTGACGGAGATCTGGGCGGAGCGTCTTCGCGATCGTGGAATCGTCGTTCATTCGATGCATCCGGGCTGGGCCGATACGCCGGGAGTCTCCGAATCGCTGCCCACCTTCTACAAGCTCACGAAACCCCTGCTACGAAGCCCCGAACAGGGAGCCGATACGATCGTCTGGCTCTGTGCATCCCCGGAGGCCGCCCGCACGAGCGGGCTCTTCTGGCACGACCGAAAACCGCGCCCGACCCACCGCAGTAAGCGCACAGAGGAGACCGCGGAGGAGCGAAAGACGCTCTGGGACCGGCTGAGTAGTATGATCGCCGGATGAAGGTGAAGCCGCGCAAGGGTGGCCGCATTCGCCGCCGTGCCGTGACGATTGCGATCTACGGAGCCGGCTGGCTTCTTCTCACGCTACTCCTTCCGCTCTGGACGATCACGGGACTGATCATCGGCCTCGTCCGTCGACGACACTTCATCGTGCTGCGACTGCTCTTTTTCGGATGGTTCTATTTTGGCTTCGAGCTGCTCGCCCTACTTCTGATCGGCACGGTCTACCTACGACATCGCCCGGGCGACGCGCGCTCGGAGGCGCTCTATCGGCTCCAAGCATGGTGGGCGAGCGTGAACCTCGGTATGGCGAGCCGGCTGCTTCGACTGCGGATCGAAGTGGACGGTGCTAGCTGCGCGACCCCGGGGCCGTCGATCATTCTGGTTCGGCACGCGAGCATCCTCGATACCCTGCTGCCCTGTGCATACGTCCAGCGCCCCTATCGACTTCGCGTTCGCTACGTCGTCAAGCAAGAGCTGCTCTTCGATCCCTGCATCGATATCGTCGGCAACGCTCTGCCCAACTACTTCGTGGATCGAACTGGAAGCACTTCGGAGGAGCTCGCTGGGATCCGTGCGCTCAGCCGGAACCTCGGGAACGACGCGGTCCTGATCTTTCCCGAAGGAACCCGCTTTTCCCTCAAGAAACGCGACAAAGCCCTCGCCCGGCTGGAAGCTGAGGGCTCCGCCCATCGAGCCGCCGCAGGTGCGCTTCGGGTCACACTTCCACCAAAGCCGGGCGGTGTGCTCACGTTGCTCGATGCGCTGCCGGACATTGACTGCGTGTTCTTGGCGCACTCGGGTCTGGAGCGGTTCGCGAAGATCGGCAACCTCCTGGACGGAGCGGTGGTTGGATCGACGGTGCGAGTGAAACTGTGGAGAGTGCCGCGCGACGACGTGCCGACAGACGAGGGCGAACAACTCGCCTGGTTGTTCGAACGTTGGTACGAAGTCGACTCGTTCGTCGGCAACGCTCTCGAAACATCGGGGGTTCGCAGTGGATAACTTGTGGACGAGCTTTACACGCCCCATTTAATCCTGAGTTTTAGCTACGGAAATCGTAGCACTCCCTGTTTATGAATTGGGTGCACTACTGCGATGGGTGTTGCGCGAACGATAACCACGCGTAATTCGGAATGATTGCAACAGCTTGTCAACAGCAGCGAAACAGCGAGTAAAGGACTGCAGCAAGCTGTCAAAAAAACGGCATGTGAATCTTTCACGATCACGTGCGTTTAGAAATTTGTTCGTCGATCCCCGTAGACGGCTCTGAATGTCGCTGCTAGCTTCGGCGCCCTTCACTAAGAAGACACCAGTCGGCGGTCGCCACGTCGACGGAAGTTGGTGGCAACAACAACGATCTCTCGTTCCCGATCGAGCTGTGGATAGCTTGGGGACGACCGACGCCTTAGTGCGTGTTTTTTGGGGGTTTGCTGACGATGGAACGACTGTGGGAACAAGCCTTGGGCAGCCTCAAAGTGAATCTCTCGGAGGAGAACTTCGAGACTTGGCTGAAGCCGGTTCGGTTTGCGGGCGTAGAGGCGGACTCACTCGTTCTTCGGATCCCCAATCAGTTCTTCGCCGAGTGGATCTCCGCACACTACCTCGACATGATCTTCGAGACGCTGCAGCGCGAAGCCGGCGATTCGCCCGTACCGACTCGAGTGCGTTGGGAGCTCGACGAAACGCTTCGTGAGAAGGCTCAGGCAGCACGCGAATCGGCTCCCGTGCGAGCGCCGCGCGCCACACCCCGCGCACCCGAAACCGCGGACCTGAACCCGAAGTACCGATTCAAGAACTTCGTCGTTGGCCCTGCGAACCAACTCGCGCACGCAGCGAGCGTGGCCTGCGGCTCCGACCCGGGCAGCCGCTACAATCCGCTGTTCATCTACGGCGGTGTGGGACTCGGTAAGACGCACCTCGTAAACGCGATCGGCCATGCGATCGTCCAGCGCAACCCACGTGCCAAGATCCTCTACCTCTCTGCCGAGCGGTTCACGAACGAGTTCATCTGGTCGCTTCAGAACCACCAGATCAACGCGTTTCGAGAGCGATACCGTTCCCAGTGCGATGTGCTCTTGATGGACGACATTCAGTTCTTGGCAGGCCGAGAGCAGACCCAGGAAGAGTTCTTCCACACGTTCAATGCGCTCTACCATTCGGACAAGCAGATCGTGGTGACCTCGGACGTGTATCCGCAACAGATTCCGGAGATGCAGGAGCGACTGATCAGTCGCTTCCAGTCCGGGATGGTGGCAGACGTTCAGGCGCCCGAGCTCGATACCCGCATCGCAATCCTTCAGAAGAAGGCCGAGAGCGAGGACATCGTGCTTCCGAGCGAGGTCGCGCTGTTCCTTGCTCAGACCGTTCGAAGCAACGTGCGAGAGCTCGAGGGCACGCTGCTGCGGATCGCGGTGAAAGCCGAGCTGCTCGGGCTTCCGATCGATCTGGAGCTCGCGAAGGAGACCCTCCGTGCAGTCGCTCCGAACCAGGACACGGCGATGACCGTCGAGGACATCCAGCGCATCGCCTGCGGGTACTTCGGCATTCGCTTGGCGGATCTGAAGTCCCGACGGCGTCATCGCGCCGTCAGCTTTCCCCGCATGGTCGCGATGTACATTTGCCGGCAACGCCTCGGGACGAGCTATCCCGAGCTTGGCGAGCGTTTCGGCGGCAAAGACCACACGACGGTCATCAGTGCAGTCCGCAAAATCGGTGGGCTGATCGAAGCTCAGGACGAGCGTGTTCTCGGGGCCGTCGGTGCCATCGAGCGCAAGCTCGGCATCTGATGCAGCCACGTTTTCGCGCCTCCTACGAGGCTCTGCGGGAGGCTTGGGGGTACCGGGCCTCCCGCACGCTTTTGGTGTATACCAGCGCCTGTGCTCGGGCTGAGGTCAACCTGGGGACTGCGCCTGTGGATCGAACTGGGTCTACGAAAGCCACACTCTGAACAGGATCGATCAACGCTCTCGAAATGACAGGAAGCGCAATCGTTCTCGCCGGTTACCGGGATTCATTCACAATCCACAGCTGTTAAGACGACGACGAATTTTAAATTACTGAGATCTAACCTGGTGGAATCACAGACACCATCGCTCATGGAGTAAAACCGAAACATGGAGCTCACGATCGAAAAGCAGCAGTTCCTCCGTGGTCTCGCGCGGACTCACGGTGTCGCTGATCGCAAAAGCTCGATGCACATTCTGTCGAATGTCTTGGTCAGCGCTGAAGGCCCCGATCGCCTTCGCTTGTCGGCTACCGATCTGTATCTAGGCGTCACCGCCGTCGTCCCTGCGTCGATCAAGAAGGGAGGCATCATCGCCGTGGCTGCCCGGACCTTGTTCGATATCGTCAAGAACCTCCCCGACGGTGAGGTCAGCTGGACGCTCAGCGACAGCCACGCTGTAGAGCTTCGTTGTGGAAAGGTCCGATACCGGATTCCCGCGATGCCAGGAGAAGATTTCCCACCGCTGCCGAATCCGGGAGATGCGGATTTCGCGCATCTGGAGGCCGCCGTGCTTGCCGAGTTGATTTCGCTCACTCAGTACTCGATGTCCCACGATGACACGAGGCCGCACCTGGCCGGGACTCTCTTCGAAGGGGATGGAAAGGTCGTCCGTATGGTCACCACCGACGGACACCGCCTCTCGAAGGCAGAACACAAGGCGGGCAAGGGTTCGATGATGAACTTCAGCATGCTGGTGCCCCACAAGGGGATCAGCGAGCTCAAGCGGCTTCTCGACGACGTGAAGTCCAGCAAGGGCAAGGCCGAGGAACCAACGACAGTTGGGATCGCTACCACAGGTGGCAATGCGTTCTTTCTTCGCGACGACCTCTGTCTCAGCGTCAAGCTCGCGGACGAGAATTTCCCGCCGTACAGCAAAGTCATCCCGAGCAAGCAGAGCCGGACCGTGATCGCCGCGCGAGGACCGCTCGTCGAAGCTCTCCGCCGCATCAGCCTGGTCGCCAATGACAAGAGTGGCGGTGTCCAATTGATCATCGAGCCCGGCCTGCTGCGGATACAGAGTCAGAACCCCGAGGTGGGGGAAGGCAGCGAAGAGGTCGATGTCGACTATGCCGGCGACGAGCTACGCATCGGGTTCAACGCCCGCTACCTGCTCGATGCGCTGAGCGCGATGCCTCATGACGAGATCGCCATCGAGCTGAGCGGAGAACGTGATCCAGGCGTGATCAAGCCGGCAGGTGATGACGCTGGCTTCGTTGGTGTCATCATGCCCATGCGAATTTAGGGTTCGGGGGTTGGCCTCCGAGAGCCCAAGCCGGGTCACGGCACTCCACAGCGAAGGCTTTCGCAATCTCGCTTCGCTTCGGTTCGAACCAGGTCCTCATTTCAACGTCATCCACGGAGACAACGGGGCCGGGAAGTCCAACCTTCTCGAGGCGATTCACTACCTGGGTGCGCTGAAGAGCTTTCGCGGTGCAAGAACCGAGGATCTCATCGGTATTGATCGGGAGCGCGCGTTGATCGAGGCTCGTCTCGAAGGCGGTCCAGCGCCCCACAAGCTTCGTGTAGAGATTGCTCGTGCCGAACGCCGGCGGCTCCAGCTCGATGGCAAGAGACCCCGATCCGTGAGCGCCTGGTATCAAACCGTGCGCATGGTGCTCTTTCATCCAGGGGACCTCGTGCTCGCTTCGGGCTCGGCAGACAAGCGCCGGGCATTTCTCGATCGAATGCTCGAACAGATGGATCCCATTTATGCGAGCACCCTTGCAAGCTACGAGAAGGCGCTCCGAAGTCGGAATCGACTGCTGAAGGACGAACGCACCGACCGACGGTCGGTTCGGGCCTATGACGCCATCCTAAGCAAGGCAGGCGCGGTCGTGGGTCAGGCTAGGCGACGGCTGATCGACGATCTCGCGCCGCGCGTCGAGCGAGCGTTCACCGAGGTGTTTGCGGCGGAGGTACCGCTGTCCGTTCGATACCTGCCGCGAGTGGAGCCCAGCGAAGAGAAGATCGCCGAGACCCTCGAGCGAGCCTTCGACAAAGATTGCGCCCGAGGATTCACCGCCGACGGCCCGCACGGCGATGATCTGGAGCTTCGCTTGCACGAGGTCGGAGCTCGTCATCATGGCTCGCAGGGACAGCACCGCACCATTGTCTTGGCCCTCAAGACGGCGGAGCTGGACCTCTTGGCGGAACGCACGGCAAGGGTGCCGATTCTCCTCCTCGACGACGTCTCGAGTGAACTCGATCGGACCCGAAACCGCAGGTTTTTCGAGGTGTTGAGCCATGCCGGAGGTCAGGTCTTTCTCACCACGACCCATCCGGAGTTCATCCTGCTCGACCGGGACCGGATCGACTTCCGCGTCGATGCGGGCCGGCTCAGTCGATGATCTTGGCGCTCTCGATGTAGTCGAGCTTCGGAAAGCTTTCCTTGAGGTAGGCGTTGCCTTCGGATTGAATGCGTCCCTGCGAAGGACCGCGGCCGCGCGGCGCACCCTCGCCGTATCCATCATAGAGGGCATCCACGGGCGCCATGTCCCTCACCTTGCCGAACGGCGAGAAGCCCATGCCATCGAGTCGCGAGTTGTCTGCAAAGTTGATGAAGAACTGAGTCGTCCGCGAGTTCGGCCCCGAAGTCGCGAAGGTGACCGTGCCTCGCGTGTTGCTCGCTCTCACCGGATCGTCGGGAATCGTTCGGGCGCGCCACTCAGCGTTGAGCGCCGGATCTCCGCTGATGCCAACTTGGGCCATGAAGCCGCCGACGACACGGAAGAAGGCGACATCCGTGAAGTACCCTTGTCGAACGAGCTCGTAGAATCGGTCGGCGCCGGCAGGCGACCATTCGCGATGCACGTCGATGACGATCGGACCCTTGGTCGTGTCGAGCTCGACGGCATAGCGGTCGGGAGCCTTGCCCTCGTTGGCAGGCATCTCGGCGGACGCCTCTGTCGGCGGAGCGTCTTGGCTGACCGGCTTGGCGGTGGAGTCTTCGTTTTTCGGACACCCACAGAGGAATGCGCCGGCGAGGATCAGAAGGGCGAGCGTTCGCATGGCCGTACCTTGGCAAGGCGTGCTGAACACGCAAGTCAGCGACTCAGCCCTCGAAGAGGCCCCGCAGCCTTCGCAAGAACGTCGCCTGCTGCGGATGCGCGTCATCGCCGATCTCCTCCGCGAGCTCGGTGATGAGCTTGCGCTGTTTTCGGCTGATCTGCTGCGGAACCTCTACGACGACGGTGACCAGCTGATCGCCCTTGCCGTAGCCTCCGTACACCGGAATTCCCTTGCCACGAAGCCGGAATACTTTGCCGGACTGCGTGCCTGAAGGGACCTTCATCACCACCTTGCCCTCGAGTGTCGGCACGTCGATGCTCGCTCCGAGGACCGCCTGAGGGAAGGAGATCGGCACGGAAACCAAAATGTCCGCGCCCTCTCGACGAAAGAGTGAGTGCTCGGTGACCTTGATGTTGATGTGAAGGTCCCCGTTGCCTCCGGGGTTCGCTTCGCCGGCACCACGCACCGTGCGAACCGCTCCGTCTTGAACGCCTGCAGGGATCTTCACGCTCATCGACTCTGCACGCATCTTGCTGCCCGTCCCTTGACAGGCCTCGCACGGAGTCGGAATCTTCTTGCCGGTTCCGCGGCACCCATGACAGGGGCGCGCGGCAGCGAACAAGCCCCGTTGATACTTCACCTGTCCTCGCCCCTGGCAGACGTTGCAATGGTTGACCGGCGTTCCAGGCTTGGCGCCCGAACCACCGCAGACCGCGCAGTCCGCTGGACGATTCACCTCGATCGTTCGTTCCACGCCGAGCGCGGCTTCGACGAAATTGATCTCGAGATCGTAGGTGAGGTCACGCCCCGTCTTTCGTTTGCGGCGACCGCCTGCGAAGACCTCTCCGAAAATCCCCTCCAGGATGTCGCTCACCGCACCGAAATCCCCCGGCTCGAATCCCGGACCGCTGCTATCGAACGCAGCGTGTCCGTAGCGGTCGTACTGGGCTCGCTTGTCCGGATCGCTCAGCACGGCGTACGCTTCGCTTGCCTCCTTGAAGGCGTCCTCCGCCGCCGGGTCGTCTGGGTTTCGGTCAGGATGAAACCGCATGGCGAGGCCGCGGTAAGCCTGCTTGATCTCGTCCCGAGTTGCCGTTCGGCTCACTTCGAGGATCACGTAGTAGTCGCGCTTGGACACAGGCTCCGGAGTGTAGGCGGGGCGATGACCGGCGCAAACGGCATGGCGGCTACGGCGGGTTCGTGGGAGGAAAGGTCATGGCCGCTAGGGTGATCGAGGTCGTAGAGTCCGCCTCCGGCGAGCGTCTGGACGTCTTCCTGGCCCGCCAGGTGCCCGAGCTCAGTCGTGCGCGAGCGAAAGTGATGATCGATCGAGGCGCCGTATCGGTGGGCGGCCGGACGAGGACCAAAGGTTACCGGATTCGCGCTGGCGACCGAATCGAGTTGGCCGAGCTTCCCGATCCGGTCGACTTCCATTGCGCGCCCGACCCCGCTCTGGATCTCGTCGTGCTCGTCGAAACCGATGACTTCGTCATCGTCGACAAGCCCGCGGGCATCCCCTCCCATCCCCTCAGACCTGAGGAGCGCGGGACACTCGCAGGTGCGCTCGTCGCGCGCTATCCCGAGATGCGGGAAGTCGGATATCGCAAGCGCGAGCCGGGGATTGTTCATCGGTTGGATACCGGAACCTCCGGCGTCATGCTCGCGGCGAGAAGCGAGCGCGCGTTTCGCGAGCTCCGAGAGGAGCTCCGTGCGGGCCGCATCGAGAAGCGATACTTGGCGCGTTGTGTCGGTGAGGTCGAGGCGCCGCGGATCATCGATGCGCCGATCGCGAACGACCCGCGCGATCGTCGAAAGGTTCGGGCCTGCTCGGACCCGCGAGAGATCCAGCGCCTGGGCGCCCAGTCTGCGAGGACCGAGATCCTGGGGAGCACTCCCTCGGCCGCAGGCACGCTCGTCGAGGTGCGCGCCAACGAGGCGCGGCGCCACCAGATCCGGGTCCATCTCGCCTACATCGGCCACCCCCTGCTCGGGGACGCGCTCTATGGAGGCCCGGTCTTCGAGGGTGCCGCGCATCATCTGCTTCACGCCTCGGCGATTCGCGTGGGCACCGTTCATGCCGAGTCAAATGCCTGGAAATACGGGTGTTTTTGATCGCTCGCGAGTCGACTAGCGACGCGGACGCTGCGAGCGGCGGTCCCGCTTGGCCGCTTTCTGAGGACCGGGCCTGACAAGGGCGCGGAGCTGTTCCACCTGGTCGCGAAGCTCCGCGGCCTTCTCGAATTCCAATTCCTCGGCGGCGAGCAACATCTCGCTTCGTAGCTCTTCGATGCGCGCCGGGATGTCTCCGAGGTTGCGTGCGGCTTCCTCCTTGTTGAGGATCGGGATCACCACATAGTCGCCGGCACCGGTCGAGGGGTCCATCTCGAGCACGGCTTTGCGAACGGTCTGCGGTGTGATCGAGTGCTCTTCGTTGTATTCGCGCTGTCGCGCTCTTCTCCGTTCCGTTTCGCCGATCGACGTCTCCATCGCTGCGGTGATTCGATCCGCGTACATGATCACTTCGCCGCCCGAGTTTCGCGCAGCGCGCCCGATCGTCTGAATCAGCGATCGTGGTGAGCGCAGAAAGCCTTCTTTGTCGGCATCGAGGATCCCTACGAGCGACACCTCCGGCAGGTCGAGACCTTCGCGAAGTAGGTTGATGCCGACCAGGACATCGAACTCGCCACGGCGTAAATCACGAAGGATTTCAACACGTTCGAGCGTGTCTATGTCGCTGTGAAGGTAGCGAACGCGTACGCCGAGCTCGCTGTAGTACTCGGTCAGATCCTCGGCCATGCGCTTGGTTAGCGTGGTGACGAGAATGCGCTCGTTTCGAGCGATTCGTTCGCGAATCTGGCCGAGCAGATCATCGACTTGGTGCTTCGTCGGTCGCACGTGGATCCTCGGATCGAGCAAGCCCGTCGGCCGGATTACCTGCTCGACGAGGACACCGCCGGCCTGTTCGATCTCCCAGTCGCCGGGGGTTGCACTCACGTGAATCACCTGCCCAACGCGTTCCTGCCATTCGGAGAAACGAAGCGGTCGGTTGTCGAGCGCGCTTGGCAAGCGAAACCCATGCGCGACCAGTGTCTCCTTGCGGGAACGATCACCACGAAACATGGCGCCGAGCTGAGGGACCGTGATGTGCGACTCGTCGAGAATGACGAGGAAGTCGTCTGGGAAGTAGTCGAGCAGCGTTGGGGGCGGTTCGCCCTCCTTGCGGCCCGAAAGGTGCCGGCTGTAGTTCTCGATTCCATGGCAGAAGCCCATCTGTTCGAGCATCTCGAGGTCATACATCGTCCGCTGCTCGAGACGCTGTTTCTCTAGCAATTTCCCTTGGGATTCGAGCTGTGGCAGCCAGTCGAGAAGCTCCTCGCGAATCGATTTGATCGCGCGCTTGCGGTGCTCGTCCGGAGTGACGTAGTGGCTGCCCGGGTAGACGCCGTATTGCTCCAGCTCCTCGAGTGCCTTGCCGCGCGTGGGGTCGATCTCGACGATGCGTTCGATCTCGTCTCCCCAGAACTCGACCCGTACGGCGAGGTTTTCGGAGTGGGCAGGGAATATCTCGACGACGTCGCCGCGCACGCGAAATGTTCCTCGATGAAAGTCGATGTCGTTTCGCTGGTACTGAATGTCGACCAGTCGACGGAGCAGTCGGTCGCGCCGAAACTCTTGACCAACCTCCAGGTTGATCAACATTTCCTGATACCACTCGGACGAACCGATGCCGTAGATGCAAGAGACGCTCGCAACGATGATCACGTCGCGTCGAGCGAGGAGCGAACGCGTCGCACTGTGGCGCATGCGGTCGACCTTGTCGTTGATGATCGCGTCTTTCTCGATGTAGGTGTCGCTCGACGGGATGTATGCTTCCGGCTGGTAGTAGTCGTAGTAGCTCACGAAGAACTCGACCGCGTTGTTCGGGAAGAGCTCGCGCATCTCGCTGTAGAGCTGCGCGGCGAGCGTCTTGTTGGGCGCGATGATGAGCGTGGGTCGTTTGGTGGACGCGATCACGTTGGCGACGCTGAAGGTCTTCCCGCTACCGGTAATTCCGAGCAAGACCTGATGCTCGGCCCCTTCGGAAAGCCCTCGGAGAAGCTGTGAAATCGCCTCCGGCTGGTCGCCTTTCGGTTGCAGCTCCGTTACCAGCTCGAGCTCACGCGCCATCGGACGAACCTAACACCGCTTGAAAAAGCCGACAGTCCCCTTTAGGCATACCGGAATGGATTTCGCCCGATTCTTGGATGTGGCAACCGCCACCGCGGCGAGCGCTGCCCGGCCGAACTTTGGTAACTACCATCAGCATCGACGGGCCACACCGGAGCGGCCGCTCGAGATCTACGAGTTCGAAGTCTGCCCGTATTGCCGGATCGCTCGAGAGGCGCTTTCCGCCCTGAGCCTCGACCCGATCGTCTACCCCTGTCCCAAGGGCGGCTCCCGGTTTCGCGAAGAGGTGAAGGCCAAGGGTGGCAAGTACCTGTTCCCATTCCTGATCGATCCGAACACCGGGGTCTCGATGTACGAGTCGGCGGCGATCGTGAAATACCTCTTTCGGCAGTACGGCAATGGCGAAGTTCCGTGGTATCTCGGCCAACGAGGCTTCGCCGTCTCGACTTCGATGTTGGCGTCGAGCTTTCGACCCGCACGTGGCCGCCGCGTCGTTCCGTCGCGCGAGCCTGAAAAGCTGCTGGAGCTTTACTCGTACGAGGGCTCGCCGTTTTGCCGCATCGCTCGAGAGGCGCTCTGCGAGCTCGAGCTCCCCTACCGGCTCCGGAACGTTCCTCGGCGAAGTCCGAGCAGACCGGGTTTCACGTCGATTTCGGGCAAGATGCAGGTGCCCTATCTGCTCGATGCGAACACCGGGGTTGCGATGTTCGAGTCGGCGGACATTCGCGCGTATCTCTACGAAACCTACGCCCTGGCCGGGGGCAGCTAGCCGTTGCCGCGGGCGAAGGATTCCGCGAACTCGACGAATCGGGCCACGTCCGAAGGCTCCATCGCGTTGTAGATCGAGGTGCGAATGCCGCCCACCGAGCGGTGGCCCTTGATCCCCACCATCCCCGCATGGGCGGCCTCGGCGATGAACTCCTTTTCGAGATCTTCGCTCGGTAGACGAAAGACCGGGTTCATGAGCGAGCGAGATTCCCGTTCGACGGGGCAACGGAAGAAATCGGCGTTCGAGTCGATCATCCCGTAGATCATTTCGGACTTCTCGCGATTCCGTGTCTCCATGGCAGCCGCGCCACCGAGGTCTTGCACCCAGCGAAGCACGTTTCGGAACATGTAGACCGGGAAGGTTGGAATCGTGTTCTGCAGCGAGTCGCCGGCGAGGATCGTGCTGTAGCGGAAGATCTTCGGGATCGAGCTCGGGCTTCGCTCGGCGAGATCCTTGCGCAGGATCAGCACCGTGATGCCCGAAGGACCGAGGTTCTTTTGCGCCCCTGCGTAGATCAGTCCGAAGCGCGACACATCGATCGGCCGGCTGAGGATGTCGCTCGACATGTCGGCGACGACGGGAACGTTGCCCGCGTCGATGTAGTGGTGGAACTGGGTTCCCATGATCGTGTTGTTGGTCGTGTAGTGCGCGAACGCTGCGTTCGGATCGAGGTCGAGCTCCTCTTGCCTCGGAACGCGAGTGTATTTTCCGTCCACCTTGCCGGTGCCGGCCTCGCGCGCATCGCCAGTGATCTTCGCCTCGGCGAGTGCCTTGTCGCTCCATGCGCCGGTCATCACGTAGTCGGCCGACTGTCCAGGGCCGCGAAGGTTCATCGGTGCGAGTGCGAACTGCGCCGTTGCGCCGCCCTGCATGAAAAGCACTTCGTGCGTGTCCGGGATGTCGAGCAGCTCTCGGAACAGAGCCTTCGCCTCGGCGTGGACTTTGGCATACGCGGCCCCTCGATGGCTGTGCTCGATGAGCGACATTCCGGTGCCTTCGTGATCGAAGAACTCGTCGTGGGCGTATTCGAGAACCGGCAGTGGAAGCGTCGCCGGCCCGGCGTTGAAATTGATGACGCGGGTCATAGGCGGCGGAGCCTAGCCCCGGTCGGACGCTGCGCAACTGCCAGGGCAACCCGAGCGATCAGCGTTGCGCAACCCTGCGACAATCCCCTGGAAATGGTGGAGCTGAGGGGAATCGAACCCCTGACCTCCGCATTGCGAACGCGGCGCTCTCCCAACTGAGCTACAACCCCAA
>CBDUCC010000028.1:0-16991 GCA_965365555.1 uncultured Myxococcales bacterium
GGCCGTGGTCTTGATGGCGAGCCAGCATCGACCACTCGACGAGGCGCGCGCCTCCGAGGTCGGAGCGGACGACCACATTCTCAAGCCGTTCGATACCCAGGAGGCGATCGACAAGGCGACCCAACTCGCCGACAAGGCCGAGGCGCTCTACGACGCTCCGTCGATCCCGGTGGCACGTCCTGCGACCACGCCCCCGCGCCCGGTCTCGCGACCGTCCCATCGGCCCACGCCTCCGCCGTTGCCCGTCGGTGGCACGCCGGCTCAACCGATGTCACCGCCGACGCCTGTCCGGCGCACGCCTCTAACCGGTGCACCGGTGGCCGCCGGCAGCACCGCGGCCCTGTCCTCACTTCCTCCGGCGAGCCCAGGCCGCCGCGATCCGATTTCGTCGGCCCCCGTTCCCGCACAGACCTCAGCCGCGGTCGACCGAGCCCTTTCCGCTTCCGTCGTTGAGCGACTGGAGACTCTGGGACTGACACCGGAGCAGGTCGAGGGCGTGCTCAAGCTCTCTGCCGAGGTGGTCGAACGTGTCGTCTGGGAGGTCGTGCCCGATCTCGCAGAGTCCATGATCCGTGAGGAATTGCACCGTCTCGTCGGTGACTGAGGCTTGACTGCCTCGCGATTTCACCGCACACGGTCGGTCGGATGAGCGGACGATCCGACGAGATGCCCAAGCACTACTCGCCGACCCAAGCGGAGTCGCGGTGGTACGAATTCTGGGAGAGCTCTGGCCTGTTTTCGGCCTCCGAGGATCCGGATGACCATCGGCCGACGTATACGCTTGCGATACCGCCGCCGAACGTCACCGGCTCGCTTCACATGGGTCACGCCTGCCGCACGACGTTCGAGGACGTCCTGTGCCGATACAAGCGGATGCAGGGCTACAACACCCTTTGGGTTCCCGGCATCGACCATGCCGGCATCGCTACCCAGGTGGTCGTCGAGCGCCAGCTCAAGAATGAAGGACTCAGCCGCCACGATCTAGGCCGTGAGAAGTTCATCGAGCGGGTCTGGCAGTGGAAAGAACAGTCGGGAGGCCGGATCCTCCAGCAGTTGAGAAAGATGGGTGCCTCTTGTGATTGGCCCAGGACCAAGTTCACGATGGACCCCGACATGGTCCGCGCCGTGCGGGAGGCCTTCGTTCGGCTCCACGAAGAGGGCCTGATCTACCGCGACACCCGGCTGGTCAACTGGGACGTCGAGTCGCACACCGTGCTTTCGGACCTCGAGGTCGAGCAGGAAGAGAACGTCGAGGGCGCGATGTTTGATTTCGCGTACCCGCTCGCGGACGGAGGCGGCGAGGTGGTGGTCTCCACGACGCGACCCGAGACGATGCTTGGAGATACGGCCGTTGCGATTCATCCGGACGATGCCCGCTACCGGCACCTTCACGGCAAGTTCGTGCGCCACCCGTTCGTCGACCGATTGATTCCGGTGATCCTCGACCCCGAGCTGGTCGATCCAGAGTTTGGCACCGGCGTCGTCAAAGTGACCCCTGCACATGATCCGAACGACTTCGCCACTGGCAAGCGGCACGGTCTCGAGGAGATCAACATCCTGAACTTCGATGGGACGCTGAACGAGAACGCCGGTCCCTTCCAGGGTCTCGATCGCTTCGAGGCTCGCCACGCGGTCGAGATCGAGTTGGGCAATCGAGGTCTGGCACGCGGCAAGAAGAAGCACTTGATGACGCTGCCTCGCTCTCAGCGATCCGGCACGGTAGTCGAGCCCATGATTTCCACGCAGTGGTTCGTTCGGATGGAGCCATTGGCCGCGCCGGCAATCAAAGCGGTGGAAGACGGAACGATCCAGATCCTTCCCGAGGAGTGGAAGAAGACCTACTTTCATTGGCTCCGGAACATCCAGGATTGGTGCATCTCCCGACAGCTTTGGTGGGGTCATCCGATTCCGGCGTGGTACTGCGACGACTGCCAGCATGTGACGGTGACGCGGCAGGACCCGAGCGCCTGCGCAGGCTGTGGAGGAAGCCGTATCCGTCAGGACGAAGACGTTCTCGATACCTGGTTCAGCTCCGGTCTTTGGCCGTTTTCCACACTAGGCTGGCCCGATAAGACGCTCGCCCTCGAACGCTTCTACCCGACACAGGACATGGAGACCGGGTACGACATCCTGTTCTTCTGGGTCGCCCGCATGATCATGATGGGCCTTCATTTCATGGGCGAGGTGCCCTTTAGCCGTGTGCTGTTGGCGGGTCTCGTGACCGACGAGCGCGGCGAGAAGATGAGCAAGGTGAAGGGGAACGTCGTCGATCCGCTCGACGTCATTTATGGCGCTACCGGCGAGGAGTTGATTGCGAAGGCGGAGAAGGCTGGCGCCAAGAAGGCAGGTCTCAAGTACTTGAAGGCCACCTACCCCGACGGCTTCGCCGCGTACGGCGCGGATGCGCTGCGCATGACGCTGTTGAGCTACTCCCCGCAGTCGCGACGCATCGCGCTTTCGATGAAGCGAATTGAAGGCTATCGGAACTTCGCGAACAAGCTTTGGAACGCGTCGCGCTACGCTCTGATGCGACTTTCGGAGTCGTCGACGAAGGCCTCTCAGCGACGTCCTGAGGCCACGGCGCTTGCCAACCGTTGGATCCTCTCGCGCCTCTATCATGCGCTCGACATCGCGTCGACGGGGCTCGATGCCTATCGACTCGATGAAGCCTCCGGCGCCCTCTACCACTTCGTTTGGGACGAGTTCTGCGACTGGTATCTCGAAGTCAGCAAGACGGCGCTGGACAGCGGCAACGCCGCGCTGGTGGAGGAGACGGAGGCGACGCTGGTCCACGTCCTCGAGACCATCTTGCGGGCGCTCCATCCCATGATGCCGCACATCACCGAAGAGATCTGGCAGCGGGTTCCGAAGTGGGACGAGGCGCCGAAGAGCATCATGATCAGCCGCTTTCCCTCCGCGCTGATCGACGCCAAGCTGGACCGCGACGCCGAGCACGATTTCGGGGTCGTTCAGGCGTTCGTCGGAAGTGCGCGAACGATTCGGGCGGAGCACGACGTGCCCAAGAGTCATCCAATGGCGATCCACTGGCACGCCAGTGACGAGGCGGCGCTCGCCGTTTTGCAGGCAGAGCGAGCCACCATCGAGAGCCTTGCCCGCTGCGAGCTGCGTCACGAGGCTGATCCCTCCAAGCTCGAGGCACCGTCCAAGCATTTCACGAACGCGGCTGTCTTCGTCACCCCTGGCGTTCGTGCCGCCGTCCCCGACGTGATCGACACCGAAAAGGAGCGGGACCGACTTCAGCGCGACCTCAAGAAGCTCGAAAAGGAGCTCGGCGCTGTCGAGAAGAAGCTGTCGAATCCGAGCTTTCTCGAGCGCGCCCCAGACGCAGTCGTGGAGAAATCAAAGAAGGACGCGTCACAACTTCGCGAAAAACGCGAGCGTTTGGAGGCGGCGCTCCGTAGTCTTTGAGTTGAGGACCGCTGAGTATGAGTACCGCGCCCACGCCATCCAACTCCTCCGTGCCGACCAAGCCGCTCTGCGTCGATCTCGACGGGACGCTCGTTGCGACCGATACCACCGTGGAGGGTCTTCTCGAGGTGCTCAAGCTGGCGCCCTGGCGAATCTTTGCTCTGTTCGCCGCGATGCTCGGCGGACGCCCAGCCCTCAAGCGCTACATCGCGGACCATACCCGCATCAACGCGAGCGACCTTCCCTACCGTCAAGAGGTGCTCGACGAGATGGAGCGCGCGCGAACGGCAGGTCGGCCGGTGCTGCTGGTCACGGCCTCGGACCAAAGCACGGCAGACGCCGTGGGCGAGCACCTCGGCCTCTTTGACGAAGCGATCGGAACCCGCACGGACATCAACCTGAAGGCCGGCCGCAAAGCGGCCTTTCTGGTCGAGCGATACGGCGAGGGCGGCTTCGACTACATCGGGGATTCGCCCGCCGATCTGCCCGTCTGGAGAGCGGCCGGACAGGCGCTCATGGTGGCTCCGAGCAAGGTGACCCAGCGGCGAGCCGAGGCTGCGGTCGAGCACAGCCGGGTGCTAGTGCCCCGACCAAACAAGGTCCGCGCCGCGATCAAAGAGCTCCGCCCGCACCAGTGGGCCAAGAACGTCCTTCTCTTCGTTCCGCTCTACTTCGCACACGAGTACGGCCAGCTCGACCTGGTGCTCACGGTCTTGATGGCATTCTTCTCATTCAGTTTCGCTGCTTCATCGATCTACGTCTTGAACGATCTCGTCGATCTTCCCTCCGACAGGCAGCATCGGAGCAAACGCGAGCGTCCGCTTGCTGCTGGCACGCTCTCGATCGCCGAGGGAATCGCCCTGTCGGCGCTGGCATTCACCCTCTCGATGGTCTTCGCCGTGGCCTTCGTGAACCCTGCGTTCGTTTTCGTGGTGCTGGGCTACGTTGCGCTCACCACGGCCTATACGTTCGGCCTCAAGCAAAAAATGATCATCGACGTGCTCACCCTTGCCTCCCTCTTCACGTATCGCGTGATGGCGGGTGGCGTCGCCGTCGCGATTCCTCTTTCCGAGTGGCTCCTGGCGTTTTCAATCTTCTTCTTCACCAGTCTCGCGTTCGTGAAACGGTACTCGGAGCTGATTCAGATCAAGGCCGACGGGCAGCTCGCGATCAAGGGGCGCAACTACGTCCCCGCGGACATGCCGATCATCATCGCTGCCGGCCTCGCTTCGGGCTTCCTCGCGGTGTTGGTGTTCGCTCTGTACATCAACACGCCTGCCATCATCGACTACTATCCGCGACACCAGATTCTCTGGGGCATCTGCCTGGTATTGGTCTACTGGATCATGCGGATCTGGTTCCTCGCCGGGCGTGACGAGATGCACGACGATCCGGTCCTCTTCGCGGTCAAAGACAGGATCAGCCTGGTGGCCGGGGCGGTCGTGGTGGTCTGCTTGTTCGCGGCCCGTTACCTCGGCTGACTCAGAAGAGCTCCATCTGACCGGGCTGGACGACTCCTTCGTGCAGGCGAACGCCCTCGAGCTCGAGGAGTATCTGCTTTCGCTCCACGCCTCCGCCGTAGCCGCCAAGGCGGTGCCCCGCTTCGACCACCCGATGGCACGGCACGATGATCGGCACAGGGTTCAGGTGGTTGGCTTGACCCACGGCACGCATCGCGCGCGGCGAGTGGATTTCTTGAGCGATGCCACCATAGGTCCTCACCTGACCCCAGGGGATGCGTTGGAGCGCGCCCCACACGCGACGTTGGAACTCCGTTCCGTGGAGGTCGAGCGGCACGCCCTCGAAGTCCTCGGGCTCGCCTGCGAAGTATCGCTCGAGCGGGACGGAGTAGAGGGTCGGTAGTAGCGCCGGGTCCGCGACGATCTCATCGAAGCGCTCGAACGAAAGGCGGAGTAGTCCCTCGTCGCTCCAAGCGAGCCAGAGCGTGCCGAGCCCGGTTGCCTCGAACGTGCTCCAGCCGATGGGCTGACCTTGGTCTGTCGCGTCGCCGGTGTTACCTTGCGCCGTCATGTTTCGCTCGGTTCTCGTCTCTTGCTTGCTTGTTTCAATTGCATGCGGACCGAGTCTTAGACAAGCCCAAAGAAGCACGGAGCGATACGAGCGGTGCTACGGAGCGGACTACGACCCCACCGTCAGCGTCGAGCAGCGACGTGCCTGCTGGAGCGCATGGCTTCAGGGTAAGGTGGCTGAAGACCCACCGGAACGCGTCCGCTACGCGGAGATGCGCTTGACGCAGCTTTCGATCGATGGGGCGACCAGGCCGCTGCCAGATCCGGTGGCGGAGCCGCCGCCCCGTTACGAACACGAGTATCCACGGTCACCGCCGGCGGAGTATCCGACATCGGCGTGCACGCCTCTGTGCAACGACCGCTGGGCAGACTGCAACAGCGGCTGCGTGATGGAGGACAAGGACTGCGTCATGGCTTGCGAGGCGGCGTATCGGATCTGCATCGGCGGCTGCCCATGACCGGAAGCGACTCCGGGACGCAAGCCTCGCACCAGGAGCCGGGGTTGCTGGCCCCGGGGATTGCACGCTTCACTCCGGACGGAATCGATCCTGCCTCCCTGCCCCGCTCGCTAGCGTTCGAACGCCCCTGGCTCCCCTGCGGACCCGTGCCTGCAGAATGGACCATGGCTCCGTCGTTCACCCAGGTCTCGGGTGACTGGCTGGCCCTGATCGAGCCCGGCGACGGAACGAGCTTGTACGGGACCGGAGAGGTGGCTGGCCCGTTGCTGCGAAACGGATTCGTCACCGAGGTTTGGGCGAAGCAACCCTTTCGAATCGACGAGGACGGAACGCCGGTCGCCAACTACGACGAGCGCTCACCGTCCCTATACCAGGCGCATCCGTGGATCCTCGGGGTGCGTTCAGACGGATCGGCCTTCGGGGTGTTGGCCGACACGACGTACCGGCTCCGAATCGATCTTCGCGCGGGAATCGAGCTCCGGTGCGAGGCTCCGTTTCCGGTCGTCGTCATCGATGCGGAGAGCCCTCAGTTGGTTCTGCGTCGCTTGGCTGCGCTGTGTGGGACGATGCCGCTCCCGCCGCGCTGGACGCTCGGCTACCACCAGTGTCGTTTCTCCTATTATCCGGATGCGAGGGTACGGGAGATCGCGGACGGATTCCGTGAACGGCGGATCCCCTGCGACGTCATCTGGATCGACATCCACTACATGGATGCCTACAAGGTTTTCACCTTCGACTCGGAGGGCTTCCCGGACCCGAGCGCGACCAACGACTATCTGCATCGGCGCGGCTTTCGCTCGATCTGGATCCTGGACCCTGCGGTCAAGATCGAGGACGGCTACTCGGTCTACCAGGAAGGCGTTGCCGGAGGTCACTTCCTCCTCGACGCGCAGGGTGTCGAACATCGGGAATGGACCTGGCCCGGGGAGGCGGCCTTTCCCGACTACACGCGCCCCGAAACCAGGCGTTGGTGGAGCGAGCTCACCGTCGAGTTCCTTCGGCACGGGATGGACGGGATCTGGGTGGATTTGAACGAACCCTCGCCGATCCTGCCCCACGGGGCCGAGCTCCCCGAGAGCCTTCAGCACCTCGGCGGCGACGAGATAGCGCCGGGGAGCCACAGCCAATATCACAACGTTTACGGGATGTTGATGTCCAAAGCCACATACGATGCCATGTTGGCGTGCCGGCCAGACCGCCGCCCCTTCGTCCTCACGCGTTCGAGCTATCTGGGTGGGCAGCGCTACGCGGCTACTTGGACCGGCGACAATGTGTCCAACTGGGAGCATCTCGAATGGTCGGTGCCCATGGTGCTCAACCTCGGCCTCTCGGGTCAGCCGAACAGCGGCCCGGACATCGGTGGGTTCGCCGGGACCCCGACGCCAGAGCTGTTCGCGCACTGGATCGCCGTCGGGTCGTTATTGCCGTTTTGCCGGACGCACAACGGCCTGCACGGAGACCAGGAGCCTTGGTCGTTCGGCGCCGAGGTGGAAGAGATCGCGCGTACCGCCCTTCTGCGCCGCTACCGGCTTCTGCCCTACCTGTACACGCTGTTTCGCGAAGCGGCGTCGACGGGCTTGCCGGTCGCGCGTCCGCTGTTCTTCGCGGACCCTCGAGACCTCGGGCTTCGGGCCGAGCAGCGTGCGTTTCTGCTCGGTGCCGACCTACGGGTGGAGCCCGCGCTTCGCGATCCGTTGGACGGGCCGCTCGCACGGCCGAAAGGCGTGTGGCGGCCCTTCGGTCTGCTTGGGGAGGACCCAGAGCAGGCCGCGCCCCACCCCCGCCTCTTCCTTCGCGCCGGAGCGATGATCCCGCTCGGACCTGCCGCCGAGACGGTGGACGAAGTCTTCGAGGGCAGCATCACCTTGCTCGCGTCGTTCGACCAGGATGGCCGAGCCACGGGGCGTCTCTACGAGGATGCAGGCGACGGGTTTGGCTATCGCGAAGGGGACTATCGGCTCACGACATACGAGGCCCGGCGGAAAGGATCGAAAGGAGGGCAGATCGAGTTACAGGTCGTTCGGGTCGAAGGAAGCCGCGGCACGAGGCATCCGCATCCGAACGTCATCGCGCTCTAGTTCAGTGATCGTGGTGATCGAGCACTCTCTTCGACAGAGGGCGCAGAAGGAGTCCGTAGAACATCTCCAAATACCGACGGGTCTCGTCCCGTTCGAGCGACGAGATGTATCGCCAGAAACCGTAGATGCGGGACAGCTTGAGCAGCGTGGAGGCGTAGAGCGGCCAGTTGTAGCGCTCTTGCACTCGCTGGATTCCCCCGCTCGAAATTCGGTGCCAGACCTCCGGATCCTCTTTGCAGGCTCGGAAGAACTCGAGCATTTTCTCCGCGGCCTCAGCTCCCTGCGTAGGGTCGATGTGATATCCGGACTTGTCGTCTTCGATGATCTCGAGCGGTCCGCCGTAGCGGGTGGCAAAGGTGGGAAGCCCGCTGCTCATCGACTCGACGACCGTCAGGCCGAAGGCTTCGAAAAGTGCCGGTTGCACGAACGCGCCACGTTGGTCGGCAACGAAACGGTAGAGCTCCCCGACCTTGGTCTTGTCGGTTTGCATTTCGATCCATCGAACCTGTCCTTCGAGCCCGTATCGGTCGAAGAGCTCGTGTGCGCGCTCGATCTGCTCGCGCTCGTCGCGATCGTTGGACTCGTCAGCGCGGAGTCGGCCGCCGACGATGAGCAGGTTGGCGGTCTCGCGAAGAGCCTCGTTCTGCGCGTACCACTCGACGAGACCGGCCATGTTCTTGATGCGATCCAGGCGTGACATCGCGAACAGCATCGGTTTGCCTTGGTCGCTGAGAAGCCCTCGGTAGGCGCATTCCGGGGAGCCGTATACCATTTCCCGGATCTCGTTCCGGATCTCCTCAGGCCGGTGTGCTTCCTGAGAGTATGGAAAGAACACGCGCGGATCCGCACCCGGCGAGACGATGTTGAACTTCGGATCGAAGCAGTTGATCCCGGAGACGACCCGATAGAGCCTAGGGAGTGTGAATGCGCTGTAACTCTCGTACTGTCCGACGCTCTCCGGGGTGCCAGCGATCTCCTGGTACGTGCTCGTGATGATGAAGTCGGCCGTATTCATCGCCATCAAGTCGGCCGTGAACTGAGCTGCAAAGTGATGCTCCGCTTCGTGATCCTGCCAATGAAGATCGCTGAGGAGATACTTCGTCTTCTCGAGGGCGTGAGCGATGTTGCACTGAGTCACTCCGAGTCGGTGGGCAAGCACACTCGCGACGAGATTCCCGTCTGAGTAGTTGCCGATGACGATGTCCGGCCGAATTCCCCCCAGCTCGGCCAAGAGCTCCCGTTCGGCGTCGATGGCATAGCGCTCGAGATAGGGCCACACTTCGAAGCGAGAGATCCACTGCGGCACGACTTCACCGCCATCGTAGGTTCGAAACGGCACGCGAAGAATGCGTGCGTTCTCCGTACCGAGGATCGGCTCGAGACGCTGATCGCAGGTCGTTCCATCTGCCTCCGGGATCAATCGGCTGACAACGACTATCTGCGGCTCGATGTCGAGACCCTGATCGCGAATCGACTCCCGCATTTCGCGCTCCAAGGCGCGCACCTGGTCGAGAATGTAGACGATCTGTCCTCCGGTGTCGGGCTTCCCGAGCACGTTCGACTGGCCGAAGTAGCCGTGCGGCGAGAGAATCGCGATCGAGAAGATCATCGGCATGCGGGCCAGAAACGCCTCTAGATTCCTCGGCGACGGCGCCTCCAAGATGTCGAGGAGTAGCTCCATCGTCTCACGGATGCGTTCGGCCGTGCGCCCCCAGCCCGGCTCGAAGCCGAGTCGACGGAGCTCGCGGGAGAGCTCTTCGCTCTCCCCTTCTTTGCCCTCGAGCAGCTCGGAGGCCTCCTGGAGAGCGTCCCGCAGCTCGTCGACGTCCTTGAGCGTGCCGTTCAGCATCAGCTGTTGCCCGCGGACCTGATGAACCTGCAGGAAGTCGAACAGGAGCTTCTGACCTCGGTCGCCATCGACGAAAAGTCGCCCCGAGAGATGCCGGTTGAGGAACTCCACGCCTCGTCCGATGTTTCGCGCGTCCTTCAGCTTCGGGAACCCTCGCTCGAACGGAGACAAGTCGATCTCGAGCACGTAGCGCTCGCCTTGAGGGATGTTGGCCGCGAGCCGCTCCTTCATCTCGAGAAACTCGGCCAGGCTGAGCTCGCGACACCGCATCTCTTCGGTGTGGATCTGAATGTAGTGCCAGCGACCGACACGCTCGCGAATCGCGAGGCAGATGAACGGCTCGTCGACGATCGCCTCTTGCGTGTGACGCATGAGCCGGCCCATCTTCGTGTCGTGCAGCGGGGCAGCGACCTCGGAGTCCGCGAAGTCTTCGTACTCATGCACGACGTCGGACCAGAGCAGGAAGCGCCGGTCGAGTGCCTTGAGGCGGCGGAAGAGCAAATAGATGGGCTCTCGGTGTGCGTTCAAGAGCTGGTCGAAGGTTTCAATCATTCTGTTTCCTCAGTCGGCAGTCGGATGTCGCCGAGGAAGTCATAATAGTCGATTCCTTCGAGGATCCCCCGTGCATGTGCACTTTGTGCGAAGTGAACCCGGGGCCGACCCCGGAGTCTCTCCAACTCGGCTGTGTGGTTGCTCACCACGACGCCCAGGGTGTCCCCGGAAAGCATGTCCCAGTCGTTCCCGGAATCCCCCGCGACCAGGAGCCGTTGCGGTTCGAGGTTCCACTTGAAACAGAAGAACCGAATGGCGAGGCCGGGAGAAGCTCGAACGGGAATCACGTCCAGGTAGACCTCATGATCCAGGATGGTCGTGACTCGGAGCCCTTCCTGGCGAACCCGACGGCGAATCTCACGCAGGCTCGGAGCGCGTTGCGGATCCAGCTGATAGCGTAAACGGTAGGTGGTGCCTGCCTCCGGGATCGGGCGGAGACCCGGGATGGCACCGAGCACCCGAGCCACCTCGGCGCGGTCCCAGCGGTAGCGAATCTGACGCTCCCAGGAGCGATCGGGGAGTAAATGCGTTCCGTAATGAAGCTCGCTGCCAGCGGCGGTGATCAGCACGTCCGGGACCCGGACGTCGAGCTCTTTCATCAAGCTCAAGGACTCGTCGAGCGTTCGGCCAGTCGCGATCCCGAATCCGACGTTGGTGTTCGAGGTTTCGAGTCGAAGCAGGAGCTCCTCGAGAGCGATATCGTCCCCGGTGAGTGTATCGTCCACGTCGGTGACCAAGAGGCGGTCCATGCCAGCAAGCCGGTTGCGCGGCCGGTGGACCGGTACTGGGCGCGTGCCCTTCACAATCTTGCCAACCTCCTGAACGTAGCGAAATGCGTGGCTGTCCCAGGAGTAGTTGGCATGCACGGCTTCGAGACCGTCATCAGACCAGCGCTGCCAGCGTGCTGGGTCGCTCAACGCATCGGCGATCGCCGCGCCGATCGCTTCGTGATCGAGGGCGTCGACCAATAGCCCGTTCTTGCAAGCCCCGATGATGTCTTGAGGCCCGCCGTCGTCGGTAGCGACGAGTGGGAGCCCAGTGGCTGCGGCCTCGAGGAGCGTCAATCCGAATGGCTCGGTGAGCGCCGGGTTCACGAAGACTCCCTTGCTTTTCGAAGCCAGGCGGTAGAGCTCCGGCACGTCATCCCAGTCGTGATGTTTCGGATAGGCGACCGATCCGTAGAGGTCATAGCGATCGATGAGGGTCAAGATCTGGGTCAGGACGCGACGGGGCATCGCGCCCATCTCGGCGATGTCGTCTCGGTTGCCGGCCACGATGACGAGGTTCGCGACCTCCCGGAGTCCGTCGGTTTCGCCGAAGGCGCGAATCAGTCCTTCGAAGTTCTTTCGTTCGTCGGCGCGAGCAAGCGCCAGGACCATGGGTTTGCCTGGGTCCCGGAGGAATCGCGAAAGATCACCGGCAATCGCGGGCTGTCCTGGCGACGCGCCGGGAGGCGAAAAGCGCGATAGATCGACGCCCGGTGGAATGACCTGCATTCGATCCGGCTGGTAGTGGTCGTAGAGCTCGTACTGCTCGTGGACTTCTTGGTTCGTGCTTGCGATGACGAGTGACGCAGCCTCGAGGGCTCGCTCTTCTGCCTCGATACGCGAGGTGAACTGATAGGTCTGCTCACTCGCCTCCCCTTGAGATTCGAGACGCATCTTCTTCACGCGGCCGAGCGAGTGGCCGGTGAACACGAACGGCACTCCGAGCAGCTTGGCCAGTCGTGCACCGATATAGCCTGCGTCCGCGTAGTGACCGTGGATGAGGTCGGGCGTACGCTCCTGCATTCGCACGTAACGCGTGAGCTGGTCGAGCAGGCTGTCGAGGTGCGGCCAAAGCGTTTCCTTTCGAAGATAGCGTCGGGGACCGAAGGGAATGCGAACGATTTGGGCCCCGGGGCAAATGGGCTCGAAAGGTCGCGAATAACTCTCGTCGACGCGCTTGTCGGTAATCGAGCGAGTCACCACGTCCACACGCTCGACCTCCGGGTGAAGAGCCAGGGCCCGCGCCTGGTCGACGACGTAGGAGACCTGTCCTCCCGTGTCGGCATCGCGGCCGAGCTCTATGTTGCTGGCCCGAACGAGTCCGTGGACCGTGAGTGACAGAACGTAGAGCTTGCGACTTCCCGGCGCGCTGATCGAACCGGCGCTCGTATCCCTGGACCATGCCGTCAGATGCTTCTCGTAGAGCCCGAAGTCCGTCGTCGTTGCACCTCGAATGGCGCAGAGGTCCGCAGCGAACGCCGCAGCACGATCGAGCGTGGTCTGATAGTCCCACTTCTGAAGGATCCCGAGACACATGATCGAGCTGAACGCATCGCCTGCTCCAACCGTGTCGACGAGCTGGCTGACCTTTGCGGGCGCAGCCTCGAACACGCGCTCGCCGCCGAGGACCGAGATTGCCCCCTTCGATCCACGAGTGATGACGACTCCCTGAATCGTATGTTTCCTCGCCAAGGCGATCGCAGCGTCTCGACAAGACGCGACGGTGTCGGTTGGCTTCGATGTGAGCTCGGCTAGCTCAGCGTCGTTGAGCTTGATCCATTGGCTGGTGGTCAGGCACCAGTCGAGCTTGTCTTGGGTCCACCAGGGCGCTCGAAGGTTGATGTCGACGAAGGAGGGAGCGTTGCTCCGCTGGCGTAGAGCACGCAGCGTCGTCCAGCTTCGCGCGCCACGGAGAGCCAGCGTGCCGTGATAGAAGAGGCCTGCGGGCTCCTCGTCCATGGGTCGATGGGCCGGGGCCTCCTGAATGAAGTCCCATGCCTGATCCGGGGCGATCTCGAAATGGTTCTCCCCGTCGACGACGCTCGCGGTGACCCGGCCGGTGCCGTGCTCCCGATCGGTCTGCACACCGTGCGTCATCAGGTCCCAGCTGGTCATCCGCTCGAGGACTTCCCGACCCTCGGCATCGTCGCCGACTGCGCTCAGGACCAGTGGATTTGCCCCGAACCCGCGCAAATGCCAGGCCACGTTGAACGGGGCGCCTCCCAGAACCCGACTGCCGTCCGGAAAATGGTCGAACAGTACCTCGCCGAAGATCACCGGCCGATCGTGGGAACGATGCACGGGCTCTCAGCTGGCTTCCTGGGTGCGGCGGGCCGCGGTCCTCGCTAGGCTCATGTGGCGATGAGCATAACACGGAACCTCCTCGCGTCCGATCTCGACGGTACGCTGATTCCTCTCGAGAGAACCCCGGAGCGTCTCGCGGAGGTGCGGACGCTCGTGGACGCGCTCGAGAGGGCAGATGGGTTGCAGCTCGCCTACGTCACAGGGCGTCATCTCGCACTGGCACGCTCTGGGATTGCCGAGGTCGGGCTCCCAGAGCCCGATTGGTTCGTCTGCGACGTAGGTACCAGCGTGTACCGACGGATCGACGAAGGCTACGAGGCCGACGAGACGTACCGCACGGCCATGCGCAAGGCGCTTGGAGGCATCAGCGCACCGGACGTGCAGCGGGCGCTCGGCTCCGTCGAGGGAATCTGGCTGCAGGAGAAGGAGAAACAGGGCGAATTCAAGGTGAGCTACTACACGGAGGGGCGGCACGAGCGCTACCTTGGCCGCGTTCAGGCCGGGCTCGATTCGGCCGGCGCACGGGTGGCCCTCGTCGCGAGCTATGATCCCGTTTCCGAGCGGGGCCTTCTCGACATACTGCCTGCAGATGTCGCCAAAGATTACGCGGTCCGCTACGGGCAACAGCGCACCGGCATCGATGAGGATGGTTTGGTTTACGCGGGCGACTCCGGAAACGATCGCGCGGCGATGCTCGCAGGGTACAAGGCGATTGTCGTAGGCAACGCCGACGATGCGCTCAAGCAAGAGCTCACGGAACGCGCGGCTACGGAGGGCCTCACCGCCCGCCTCTACTTCGCGCGCCGCCCGTACGCTGCCGGGGTCCATGAAGGGCTCCGGCACTTCGGGCTGTTCTAGTGGGCGGCGCCCCAGTTTGGGCCCCAGGCGGATTCGACCGGGAGGGGGACCGATAGGGGCACGGCGTTCTGCATCCGGTCGAGGACCAGGGTCTGGAGGCGGTCCTGTTCCTCCGGCGGAGACTCGAAGACGAGCTCGTCGTGCACTGTCAGCACCATCCGGCTCGCTAGCTCTTGCGCCTCGAGCTCGCCCTGGATCGCGACCATCGCCACCTTCATGATGTCCGCGGCTGTACCCTGAATGGGCGTGTTTCGGGCGATTCGCTCCGCACCGGCACGGAGGTTGTGATTGCGGCTTCGAATGTCGGGAAGGGTCCGGCGCCGCCCGAGCAGCGTGGTCACGAAGCCGTTCGCCTTGGCCTGCTCCACGACCTCGTCGAGAAACGACTTCACACCTGCGTACTGGTCGAAAAAGGCATCGATGTAGCGCTTCGCCTCGCTTCGCTCGATCTTGAGATTTCGAGCCAGCGCGAACTGGGTCTGCCCGTAGATCACTGCGAAGTTCACGGTCTTGGCCTGTCCACGCATGTGCTTGGTCACCTCGTCGGGGCTCACTCCAAAAAGCGCACAAGCGGTCTGGACATGCACGTCGTCGCCTCGTGAAAACGCGTCGACCAGTGCAGGGTCGCGACTCAGGTGCGCGAGCACACGGAGCTCGATCTGAGAGTAGTCGGCGGCCAGCATCGACCATCCCTCCGCCGGCACGAACGCATCGCGCACGCGGCGCCCCATCTCGGTTCGGATCGGGATGTTCTGGAGGTTTGGATCGCTCGACGACAAGCGGCCCGTCGCAGCCACGAGTTGATTGTACCGGGTGTGAATGCGGCCCGTCCGCGGATTGACCTCACGCGGAAGCGCATCGAGATAGGTGCTCTTCAGCTTCGACACCGAGCGGTACTCCAGTATCGCCTGCGGCAAGGGGTGAAGCAGGGCGAGCTCCTCGAGCACCTCGTGATCGGTCGACCTGGCCGTTTTCGTCTTCTTGATCACGGGGAGCTCGAGCTCGTCGAATAGAATCGTCTCGAGCTGTCGAGGCGAAGACACGTTGAAGTCGTGCCCTGCCAGCTCGGTACATTGGCTGTGGAGCCGTTCCAGCTCCGCCTCCGCCTCTGCCGAGAGCTCCTCGAGCAACTCCGTGTCGACTCGAATTCCATCGAGCTCCATCGTCGCGAGGACAGCTGCGAGCGGCAGTTCGATGTCATAGAACAGACGCTCGAACTCTCCCTCGTGCATGCGAGGTGTGAGCAGCTCACTCAGCCGAAACGTGAAGTCCGCGCGCTCGTTCGCGTACCGCGCGACCGGCTCCACTTCGACCTCGTCCCAGTTGTTCGCCTTCTTGCCCTTGCCGCGCACGCTCTCTTCATGGGTCAACGCACCGTCCAGCTCCTGGCGCGCGACGTCTTCGAGCCGGTGGGCGTGTCGCGCCGGGTCGAGCAGATAGCTCGCGATGGCGGGATCGAACTCGACTCCGCGAAGCGTGACCCCACGACGTGTCCAAAACGCCCGTTCCCGTTTCGCGAGCATCAGCTTCGGGATCAGGGAGTTCTCGAAGAGCGGAGTCAGAATCGGCTCCGCGTCCTCCCAACTCAAGTGCTCGGGTGCGCCGATGATTCGATGGCCGAGCGGAACGTAGGCGCTCACGCCTTCCAGCCAGCTCAGCGCCACGCCAACCAGCTCGCCCACGATCGGGTCGTCCACGTCCATGACCGTGTAGAGTGCAAAGCCGCCAGTGTCGCGTATGGACCCGGCGATGCGGAGCAGCGCCGCCAGGTCGAGAATCGTCTCGTAGTGGCCTTCCACCGCAGGAGCTGGATCGAGCTGAGCCAGCAGACGGGTGAGCTCAAGCTCGCTGAAGATGCCTCGCAGGGCTCCGGTGTCGCCCCCCTGATAGCTGCCTTGGACGGCCCCCAACTCGATCGGCACGTCTTCTCGGAGCGTGACCAGCTCGCGCGACATCAAAGCGTCCTCGCGATGGTCTGTGAGCTTCTGCTTGAGGGACTTCCGCGTAATGCCCTCCAGGCTCTCATAGATCCCTTCGAGGCTTCCGTATTCGTTCAATAGCTTGGCAGCGGTCTTCTGCCCGACCGACGGGACGCCCGGGACGTTGTCCGAACTGTCGCCCATGAGCGACAGGAGATCCCGCACTTGCTGTGGCTTCACCCCGAACTTCTCGCGCGTCTCTGCGGCCCCGAAGATCTTGTCACGCATCGTGTCGTACATGACGACATCCTCCCCAACGAGCTGAAGAAGATCTTTGTCCGCGCTCACGATCACGACCTGCTTCTGGGCCTCTCGCGCCGCCTTCACCAAGGTCGCGATGATGTCGTCTGCCTCGAAGCCGGGAGCCTCGATCGGATGCATGCCCCAGGCCTCGACGATCTCCCGAACGCGGGCCATTTGTTGCGCGAGATCGGGCGGAGCCGGAGGTCGATTGGCCTTGTACGCCTCGAAGAGCTCCTTTCGAAAAGAGCCCTCCCTCGAATCCATCGCCACGATCACGGCGTGGGGCTCGCGCTCGCGCAGGAGCTTGAGCAGCATGCTTGCGACCCCCGCGACCGCATGGGTCGGCTCGCCCTTGCTGTTCGAAAGCGGCGGCAAGGCGTGATAGGCGCGAAAGACGTACGAGCTGATGTCGATCACGTAGATCGTCTTTGGATCCCCTTTGTC
>CBDUCC010000029.1:0-16926 GCA_965365555.1 uncultured Myxococcales bacterium
CCTGCTCGTTCGGGGGATCGTCTTGACCGCTCTCCGGCTGCGGCGCTTCCGGCGCGGCAGGCGCCTGCGCCGCAGGTTCCGGTTCAGCCGGAGCGCAGCCGAGAATGTGAGGGCTGACTACCGTGATCATCGCGACAAGCAGTGCATTGGGACCCGTTCGTTTGATTCTTGTCATGTGATTCATCCTCACTGGCAGGTTGGTACGTGGAGTCTTCCTGCATTTTGGCCGCCAAGTCTACGTTCCTCCGCAAGCGGTTGTCGCGGTCTGTCTGGCAAGCCCTCGAAACTACCCAACAAGCGGGCGACAAGCGTGTCTCTAAAAGAAATCCTGGCCGAAGCCGGGCTTCGATGACGTCGCTCATCACAGCGAGTTGGAACCAAGTGGTGGGGTTCCTGACCGATTGGGATGGGCTTGGGAGGATGGCCGCGTGAGCCTGTGCCATCGATATTCGTAGAACGATCGAGGCGTTTCTTGTGAAGATTCAGCCGTGCCGCTAGCCGCGTCGACGTCTGCATGGAGGTGTCGGCGTGAAGTTACGACTCTTGGCTTGCGTGTTCGCCTTGATCATCGGGTGTGGCGAGGATGGGGGCGCGAATGCGTGCGAAGCCAACGTCTGCCAATGCACTGAAGACGGGATACGTGCGGCGATTGCGCAGGGTGGCGGCCCGTTCACGTTCGACTGTGATGGGCCGACGACCGTCGTGACGGACGCCGAAATCGTCATCGACAACGACGTCATCCTCGATGCAGGGGGCAACTTGACCGTCGACGGAAATGAAGACCATCGGGTGTTTTCGGTGCTCGAAGGTGCAACGACCACCAACGCCAGCACTGGCATTCAGAACTTCGGAACGCTGGTTGTGACAGACAGCGACGTGTCGAACCACACCGGCGATGGGGTTCAGAGCTTGATTAACAACGTAGGCCTTCCCAACGAAAGGGTCGCCGTGGCAACGGTATTGAACAGTCGCCTGTCCAAGAATGGCTACGACGGTTTCGCGAGCCAGGGCGAGGCGAGTCTGATGAACTCCATCGTTTCCAACAACGGTCTCCGCGGTATTGCCAACCAAGGAAACGTTGCTGTGACGAACTGCACCGTGTCGGGCAACATTGGTTCGGTCGACGGGTCTATTGGGAGTGGAGTCGAAAACTTGCTGGAAAGCCAGATGGTCCTAGTCAACACCACCGTGTCGGGCAACCATGCGATTGGGGTCTTCAACGCCCGTGTCGATGGAAAGGTGACGCTCGTGAATTCTACGGTGACCGACCATTCCGTCGCCGACATTGCGAACAATGGTGACGCGACCCTGGTGAATACCATCGTTGCCGGGAGCTGTGACCCAGACGCCGGGGGCTTCATCACTTCCGGCGGACACAACGTCGAGAGCCCGGGTCAAACCTGTGGGCTGAACACGGACGGCACCGACGTGGACGACGTCGGCACCGAAGACTTGAAGCTTGGACGACTTCAGGACAACGGCGGGCCGACCGAGACCCACGCGCTAGGCCAGGGCAGCGTTGCCATCAATGTGATCCGCGCAGCGGATTGCCTCGATGCAGAGGGAGAACCGCTGACGACAGACCAGCGCAGCGAAGCACGCCCAGGCGGCACGATGTGCGACGCCGGTGCGTTCGAGGTGGAGCCGTAGAGGGACAACTGCCACCAGAAGAGAAGCCCGCCGAAGCCGAGCTTGGTACCCCGCATACAGAAAGACCCCGAGATCAGAAATGGTCTCGGGGCCTTTCTATTTGTGGCGCGATTCAGGCCCGGCTTCGGCTGGTCTTCTTCTATTCGCTCGGAGCTTCTTTGGTTGGAGCCATCGCCTTCAACTGGAACTCGAAATCGGTGCCAAACTGCTCGTTGAACTCTTGGAACACTCTGTCCATCGTGGGCAGCGCCTCCCAAGCGAATCCCTTTAGAATCCATTCCGGCGTCTCGTACTTTTCACCACCGGGTGCCTCCTGTTGCCGGGCCGTCACGGACGGTGGGGGATAAGGCTGCGAGTTGAGCATGGCCACTCGGGTCCGGACGCCATCCTTGGTGACGTTCCAGGTCATTCCGTCCACGGCGAAGTCCACCGGCCCGTCGTAAACCTGGCGGACCGCTGTGACGACCTCCGGGAGCGTCTCCGGATCATTTTGGAAGTGGTAGGCCACCGCGTGCTTGGGCTCGGTCATCGCCATGATCTTGCCGAAGACCGGCGCGGTGGTGTGCACCATAGTGCTGACGTAGATCGCCTCCGCTGGTTGAAACTTGTATTTCGACACGAAGTCCGCGTTCGGAAGGAAGCACTCGTGGATCGCGAGGTCGGCGCCCTTGGCGTGCTCGATCCACCACTTGTTGGCAAGAGTGTCACCGGAGAAGGCCAGCTTCATTCCTTTCCATTCCAGAATGAAGCTCACCGAGCCCTCGAGGTGAATCGCCGGAATCGTACGGATCACCACACCGTCCTGATCGTAGATGACGTTGTTGACCTTCGACCAGTCGAACTCGTGGACGGTCATTGAAAGAGACCGTGTATCGAGCGCGCCCTTGCTGGTTTCGAGCATCCAGTTGTAGAACTGCTGGATGCCATCGGTAGCGGCCTTCGTGCCCCAGCTATCAGGCATCCCGCCGCCACCCGGCCCCCAAATCTCGAGCGGCTTGGAACGGCCGTTCTGCATGCCGTAGATCCAGAGGGTCGGCAGATCGCCCATGTGGTCGGCATGCTGATGGCTGAGGAAGATCTTGGTCATGTAGTCTAGCGGCATACCGAGTGCGTAGAGCGTGGTGAACGAGCCGGTTCCCAGATCGAAGATGAATTTCTCGCCGTTGCCAAGCTCGATCAGGAAACAGGCGGCAGCCTGCTTGAGGCGTGGCATCGGCATACCCGAGCCGCAGGCGATGACGCGCATTTCGTCCGGGGCCAGCTCCTCGGTCCCCGGGAAGTACACCTCGTGGGTCGGATACGGTTGAGTCGGTGACCACGCTTTGGCCTCGGCCTCGTTCTCGGTTGCCATGTAAGTGCCGAAGACGAATCCGCCCGCAATCGCCGCGACGATCACAACCGCCAGCCCCATTTGCCTGTTCTTCGTATTGCTCATTCGCTGCTCCTGGCCCATCCGGTTTTCTGGTCAACGCGAATACATCGATTGGTCACCTGTTTGAAGGTTCTGGCCAGGAGGCTCCCTCACGCCACCACCCTCCGAAGCCCCTCCCAATCGGTGAGGACCCAGATCCGACTGACGGAGATTATCGAGCAATCTCCTCGTCGAGCAGCCTATCCGCAAACCCAATCAGCAACCCCGCACAGCCCGGAAATACCGTAAAGGTCCCGGTGGGGACATCCCCAAAAAGAATAGCCCGCTCTGTTAGGAGCGGGCCATTCGGGGCGTCCCCAATCACTCCGGGTTGGAACCAGGTGTTGCGGTTCGTCACGGAGTGGGAGGGGCTTCGGAGGATGGCGGCCTAAGGTGAGGTTTGTCGGGATCAGTCCTCGTCCCACAGCCCAGACTCCTTGAGCAGCTCGATGTCGAGTAGATCCTTCGTGCGCCCCGATGCTTTCTTGGTCGCGACGAAATCTGCGAGTCCGAGGAAGCGCAAGTCGAGGCCCCCAAGGCGCTCGTGCAGCGCGCCAGCATACGCGCGAGCGAACGGCACGCCATCGATGCAGTTCATGATGTCGATCCGCAGAGGCGGAACACCCAGTGAAGCCATCCGGGGCGTCTTGGTGAAGGCCTCGACCGACTCCTTTGCGAGCTCGGGATAGCCGAACTCGTCGAGAGCTTGGGCGACCCGCTCCGCGTTTTCCACACTAGGCTCAATGAGAATATCGATATCTTGCGACGCGCGGGGGCGTCCGTGGACGGCCATCGCGTATGCCCCGACGATGACGAACTTAGCGTCGTGGCGCTGGAGTAAGCTCAAAAACTCGAGCCATTCGTTCGGAAGCTCCACCGTAGTCCTTGTACACGCGCTTGCGGATCTGTTCCATCGCCGCAATCCGTTCGGCCACGGGTCGAGTGAGCCAGTAGCGCCCCTCATCGAGCGCGGCTTGCTTCGGGGTCGTCCACTTCGCCTCTGTCATACGGCGAGTCTAGCACGCCGGTGAAAAGACAAAGCCCGACCGAAGCTGGGCTTTCAGGTTCCGCACAGAGGAAGGCCCCGAGAGCGTTCGCGATCTCGCGGTCGGCGTCCCCGATTCACTCCGAGTTGGAACCAAGTGGTGGGGTTCCTCACGGATTGGGAGGAGATGCGGAGGCTGGCGGCGTGACGAGGGAGGCTAGACGGAGCACCCCCTGCGCCCCAAAAGCAAGACATACGCCCAGCATCGGCTTAGTAGGAAAGAATTACGTATAGCGCGCCGAGGTCCGGCGACCCCAGGTTACCTATGACCCCCTTGCGGGTGGGGGAGGTAGCCATGGGTATTCTGTTTACATTCATGTGCGTACTGGCGCTGGGCGTCATGGGGTGCAGCGAGGGTGGTGGCGGTGGTGAAGACGGGGAATGCGCTGACTGGGCTGGCGACTGGACCATTGGCAGCATGTCCTGTGATGGCGTCGTCCAACCGGGTTTCGATTCAGGCATCGAGCTCAGCTTAGCTGCCAACTGCACAGGCGAGACGGTCCTCATGATCAGTGAGACCTGTGAGGAGATCATTCAGATGACCTTCACGTCGGGAGATGGGGACACCACCCTTGTCGACAATGACGCAACCAGCTGCAGTGCTGAGTGTGTGAGCCAGGAGTGTGAGGCCACAGCAGACGCGGCCCAGCCCTATGTGGCCACCATCAGCGTGTCGGACAACGCTTGGACAGCAACCGCCCTGACGACCGCACAAATGGTCTCGGACGAGTTCACTCCATGTGAAGTTGGAGAAACCATGGTTACGGTCGCGGTTGCAAGATGACCTATCTCGCTGCGCTGCGCGATTCAGCCATAATCGCGGGAGGTTCCTGATGCGATACTCAGTCCGACTTTGCGGGGTCACGTTCTTGGCTGGCCTTCTGACGCTAGCCGTGTCTACTGCCAGCGCTCAAGCCGAGACCGATTCGGTGGTCGTTTCACCGGGTCAACTCGAGGTCGCGCAGCGTAGCGAGTTGGAGAGCCGCCTCGCGGACTTGGAGACTGCTTATCAGGAAGCCAATGTGAGGAAACCGCGGGCCGGTGTTGCGGTGTCGGTCTTGTTGATCACTGGCGGTGTTACGGCTCTAATGGCCGGGGTCGCTATCAACACTCTTGGCTCACCAACCGAGCAAGATCAGCGAGTCGGTGGCGCCCTCGTAGGGGTCGGTTCAGCCACAATCGCATTGTCTGCTGGCGGGCTGGACTTCAGCGGCGTCCGTCTGAAGCGGGCAAAGAGGGAACGGCGGGGCCTCGAACCCGAAATCGAAAGCCTTCGCTCTACCTTGGATTCCGGCGCTGAGCAGCGATGACAAGGCACGAGCGGTGCTCGGGGTGCAAACCCCCGTGGGGACATCCCCGAAAAGAAGAGCCCGCTCTGTTAGGAGCGGGCTCTTCGGGGCGTCCCCAGCGGGATTTGAACCCGCGTCACTTGCGTGAAAGGCAAGGATCCTTGGCCACTAGACGATGGGGACGATATGTATTGCGTTGCTCGAGGCTTCTGCCTCGTCGGTGGGCCGTCAGGGACTCGAACCCTGGACCGTCGGATTAAAAGTCCGCTGCTCTACCAACTGAGCTAACAGCCCAAGTACCCGAAATCCCGCTAGCATTTTCTATTAATTTCCTTCGCTCTCCGTGGCCCATGTGCCACTTCGTGTGCTGAATGGGGGAAATCGCTCGTTCGTTACCTCGTCTGCGTCGTCGATCTACGGGTGATGTACCGACTCGCGCGGTGCTCGTCGGTGCGGCCCGCCATATACGCCAACTCGCCAAAATGTCCACTCCGGAGGCCGCAGCCATTCGTAGCCGCATGGGAGAAAGCCCCCGGTATCGAGGGATCTAACGTCGTCGAGGTCACCGCAGCGTCCAGTTTCCGCACACGGCGACGGCGGGGCGCTCGATCGCCCCAACGCTCCAGGACCGGGGCCGGGTTGTCCCCTGATGCCGCTGGAACAGCGTACACGGGGTCCGCTGAGCCAGGTCCTCACGCTTGGACTCACTGAGCGCCATGGCGTCGCCGGGCAGATCCGCATCTCACGCAATCACCAAGCGGGGGTTGAGACGGTGCAAAAGCTCCTGCGTCAGCGCCGGCGTCCCGTGCTAGAACTCCGCTTCGCTAGGAGGCCCCGTCCGTGTCGTCAGGTCGAAGCATCGTTGTTCTAGTCATCCTCACCATCGCCGTCGCTGGCGGTTATGCGTGGGGGCGCTCTGACGAACAGGCCGGGCGAGAGGATGCGCTAACCGAGACGGCCTCCGCGAAGGCGCCCGAGCTCGACGTCTACTACCCCGGGACCGAGCCTGTTGCCAAAGACGAGATGCGCGTCGTCGCGCTTGGCACAGGCATGCCGAGCCCACGACCCAAGCAAGCCGCAGCCTGTTGGCTGGTCGAGCTTGGCAACGGTGACAAGTTCTTGTTCGACATCGGCGCCGGCTGCCACGAACGACTCGCCGCACAGAAGATCCCCTACGACCTGCTCGACAAGGTGTTCGTCGGACACCTCCATGTCGACCACATGGGAGACCTGCCGACCTTCTGGCTCGGCGGCACCACGATGAACCGTCTTACGCCTCTGCGGATCTGGGGGCCGAGTGGGGCGACGCCCGAATACGGCACGGCGCGTGCCATGAAGCTGATGGAGCAGATGTACGTCTGGGACATTGGCACTCGTGGTGGCGTCATCGACTTCCGCGGTGCGCAGCTCGATGTGACGGAGTTTCCGTTCGATGGCGTCAACGAGGTGATCTTCGAGGAGAACGGCGTCACGATTCGAAGCATCCCGGCCGTTCACGGTCTCGATGGCGCCGTGAGCTTCATCCTCGAATGGAATGGGCTCAGGTTCGCGTATTCCAGTGATACGATTCCCAATAAATGGTGGATCGAACACACCAAGGGCGCCGACATCGCGATCCATGAGTGCTTCCTGCCGTCGACCTTGCTGGTGACCAAGCAGGGCTTTGCACCTCTCGAAGCGCTCAACGTGGGCACGCAGGGCCACACCTCGCCCGAGCAGTTCGGCAAGGTCATGTCGATGACCGAGCCGCGACTCGCCGTTGGCTACCACTTCTTCAACGACTTCGACACGCAGCCCGAGGTCATGCGCCGTGTCCGCAAGACCTATGACGGCCCCCTGGCGCTAGCCCTCGACTATATGGTCTTCAACGTCACCAAGGACGACGTCCGCGTGCGGATGTCCGCCGTCGACGATGAGATCTGGCCGAGCCCCGCGATGAGGAAGAAGAACCCCCCCGACACCTCGAAGGCCATCCCATTCTCGGACTTCACCACGTCCGGTGTCGTTCCACTCCCCGAAGTCGTCAAGCCGATCTACCAGGAAATCAACGAGACCTACGGCACCGACTACGAACCGGTGTTCAAGTAACCGGTCGCGGCGATGTGGTTGGTTCCTGAGGCCAGGCCCTGCATTCAGAACACGCCCCGAGAAGGGCGTCGCTTACAGGGATGCGCTTCGGCCAAAGTTGCGGCTGGCACTCGGGTGGCACACCGTGCGCCGAAAGCGTCATTCGGTGGAGCGATAGGGCCGCTGCTGACAGCGCTCGCCCGTCAAACGACTGAATAAACCTCCTATCGGAGCCCGTTGCTGCGGATGAAAAGTCCGCTGCTCTACCAACTGAGCTCCCAGCCCGACGGGAGGCCCGAAGCTGTCCAACATGCCGACCCCGGGGGTCAAGCCACGGCGAAGAGGGGCGCAAGGGCTAGGATTGTCGTCTCCGCGGTTTGCCCCGGAAGTGCCTCGCGCCTTTGCGGCCGCGGTAGCGACGCCCGCTTGCCATTCGGAGGCAGGCCACGTAGGACCCTCACCGATGCAGGCGATCGTCGCCCTCAAAGCGCAGTACTGCGAGCGGATGGACGGCAAGGAGTGGGATCGCTGGGCGTCGCTCTTCACCGACGATGCAGTGATGCAATTTGGGCCCTCGGCGGACGCCGCGGTGCAGGGCCGAGAAGCGATCAAAAAGCTCGTCTCCCGTCAGCTGAAGCGCGGCGAATCCCTTCACGAAGCCTGGAATCCCGAGGTGACCGAGCTCGAGCCGGGGCGCGTTCGGGTGGTGTGGGAGATGCGGGACCGCGCGACGACCCCGCTTTACGGGCTTCGGGGCGAGGGCTTCTACGAAGACGAGTACGTGGAGACGCCCGGCGGCTGGCGCATCGCCAAGGTGCGTCTCCACCGGCGTGCGGTCGATCTGCAGCCCCGTTCGGCGGCCATGCGAGCGATCTTGTGGCTGCAGGAGCGGGGCTGGCTGGGCCGAATCGTCCCCAGCGCTGGACGTGCGTTGGGTGACGCGCTCTACGTGGGCCTCGGCCCCGCGGAGCGCCCATGAAACGCACGGCCTTGCTCACCGGCGCCGCTGGGAAGATCGGCCGCTACGTGATCGGTGCGCTTTCGAGACGGGGCTTCGAGGTCGTTGCCACCGACATCACTTCGCACCGGGTCCCGCTCGACGTTCGCTTCGAGCACTGCGATCTGACCGATGCGGCGGCGGTCCACCGACTGGTTGCGCTGGTGAGACCCGACGTCGTCGTGCACGGCGCTGCGGTCGTGGCGCCTGTCGCCTATGTCGAGCCCGAGCTCTCCGAGGCCGTGAACCTCGGCGGCACCCAACACCTCATCGATGCCACGAAGTCGCACGCGCCCGATGCCTTCTTCGTGTTCGTGTCGAGCTATGCGGCCTTCGGCCCCGTTTGCCCCGCCGATCCGGAGCGCAGCCCGGTCGACCCCTGCTATCCCGATGACAACTACGGCCTCCAGAAGCTCACTGCCGAGAGCTGGCTCTCCTACTCCGGCCTTCGTCAGTGCTCGCTTCGTATTGGCGCGGTGATGGACCTTCAGAATCTCATGCCGCCGCACCCGTCGTACCGGCCCTTCGTCTTCATGGTTTCGCTCGATCAGCCCGAGCACGGCATCGACGTGCGTGACGTGGCGCGCGCGATCGCGGCAGCCGCTGTGGTCCAGCCCGACGGCCACGTCCTTCTCATCGGCGGCGACGACTCCTGGAAGCTTCCGGCACGCAGGCTTCGCAAAGACGTGTTCGGCGCGATCGGGCTTGCCGTCCCTCCTGCGCGCGCGTTTCGGCCAAACCCGGACCAGACACGCAAGGAGGGCTGGTTCTACGAGTCTTGGATGGACACCAGCCAGAGCGAAGAGCTCCTGCGGTTCCAACGAACCAGCCACGACGCGTTCATGAAGGAGCTCCGCCGCCGTTACCGCCGCCAACGGCGCCTGCTTCGCCCGCTTCGACCGATCGTCGGCCGCGCGTTGACGATCGCATCGCCGTATCTCGGAAGAAAGGCGATCGTCCCCGGCTTCACCATCTGGGATGACATCTGCGAGGTCTTCGAAGTGCCCGACGGCATCGCCCGCACGCGGAGCAGCATGCCACCGCCCGCGCCTCCGTTCGCGGAGAAGAGCCCTGGCTAGCTCCGCAGGCCGCTACTCTTCGGCCCGCAGTCGCGCCAGCACGGCGCCGGTGAACGAGGGTCGCAAGTAGAAGCCCCGAGGAGTCGCCCATTGAACGGCGCCTTCCTCGTCCGGCGCGCGACGCCGAACGCTTCCGGTTGCTGCCTTCGGTCGTACCTGAAGCGCGGCGCCGAGGTGGCCGGTGATCTGAGCCAGGTCACCGTTGCCGATCATCTCGGCGAGCCGCTCCCAGTCGCAGCGGAGTAGCGCTTCTTCCTCGTCCGTTGGCACCCAAAGATAAGCCCGTCCGACCCGCCGATCTCGAAGCTTAGTCGACGATGCGGCCTCGACGGGAACGAACAGCACCTTGGCCAGCTTCTTGTAGACGACGCTGTTCTCCCAGTCGGTATCGGCCATTGCCGACAAGGCGATCGAAGCCACGAAGGTCGATTCGCTCGGCTTACCGTTCGGGTGCACCGGGATCGTCTTGAGCTCGATGCCGAGCCCGAGGAAGTCTGGCTCTGCGCGGGAAGCCGCCGTTGCTCCGAGGACTAGCTCCATGATGCGTCCGGCCACGCCTTTGCCCCGCGCCCCCTGCTCGGGAACCTCGACTCCGACGCGCGCCCCGAGCTCGCCGAGGGTGAGTCCGGCGACGTCGAAGGCCCGGTCGAGCAGCTCCTCTTCGCTCTTGGGCTCGTCGACGGCGCTCACGATCAGTGAAGCTCGCAGACCTTGGAGCCAAAGAGGCGCTCGAGGCCGGTGAGCAGCGCATCGCTGGGATCGACGAAGAGCCCGGTCTCCGAGAGATTCACACGCCAGTCGCCGGGAGCGCTCAGCTCGAGTGACACAGGGCAGGGCCCGGGAAAACGCTCGAGCATGGATCGAAGTGAGTCGAGCTTGCTCCGATCGATCGCCTCCACCGCAAGCCGCACCGTGATCGACGTCGTTCGTGCATGGAGTGCATCACTGAGGAGCGTCGCCTCTTCGAGCAGGATCTTCGCTTCGGGTGCGGCGCTGTCATCGTTGCGATCTTGTTCGTGCTTGACCCGGCCGCTCAAGAGGATGGGCTGTCCGGACTGAAGCGCTTCGCGGAGCCCTGGTTTTTCGAGCGGCTTTGGGCGCACGATGACCTCGACGCGCCCAAGAGCGTCTTCGATGTGAAAGAAGGCCATCGTATGACCCATCTTCGTCCGACGCTCGCGGTAGCCCTCGACCGTGCCACCGACGGTGATCTGCCGATGATTGGCGAGCTGCGCGAGGCTCTCGGTGGTTGCATCGCAGAAGCGGAGCAGCTCGCTTCGGTACCGGTCGAGGGGGTGGCCGGAGACGTAGAAGCCCAGTGTTCCCTTCTCTCGGGCCAGCTGTTCGCGGGAGTCCCATGGGTCGAGCGCGGGAAAACTTCCCCCCGGGTGCTCATAGGCCTGGGCGTCGTCGTCGCCACCCATCAGACCGAAGAGGCTCTCCTGACCGCTGGATCGCTCGGCCTGGATGCGCTTGCCTCGCTCGATGGCCTGCTCGATCGCGATGAAGGCTTGCGAGCGGTGCACCGCGATCGCGCTGTGCACGGTGTCGAATGCGCCGCACTGCACCAGCGCCTCGATGACGCTCTTGTTCACACGTCGAAGATCGACGCGCGCACAGAAGTCGAAGAGATCCACGAACGGACGCTCGCCGCCGTCGTCCTCGGCTTGCCGCGCCTCGAGGATCGCCTCGACGGCTCCGCTTCCGACTCCCTTCACCGCGCCAAGCCCAAACCGAATCTTGGGTCCCATCGGGTCGTGAACCTCGCCGTCGTAACAGACAGGCCTGTGACGCAAGTGAACGATGTCCTGCGCGTCGTCTGGCGTGTAGACGACGGTGAACTCGATCTCGGACTCGTTCACGTCGGGCGGAAGCACGGTGATGCCCATCGAACGCGCTTCGGCGACGGTTCGAACGACCTTGTCGATCTTCTCTTTGTCGGCCGTGAGCGTCGCGCAGCCGAACTCGACCGGGTAGTGGGCCTTTAGATAGGCCGTCTGATAGGTGATGAGGGCGTATGCCGCCGAGTGACTCTTGTTGAATCCATAGCCGGCAAAGTACGCCATGAGATCGAACACCTCTTCGGCCTTCTCTCGTGTATGACCCCGCGCGGTTGCCCCTTCGATGAAGATCGCCTTCTGCTTCTCCATCTCGGAGGCTTTCTTCTTGCCCATGGCACGCCGCAAGAGATCGGCGCCGCCGAGCGAGTAGCCGGCCATCTCCTGAGCGATTTGCATCACCTGCTCTTGGTAGACGATGACGCCGCGAGTCTCCTCGAGGATTCCTTCGAGTGAAGGGTGCGGATACTCCACCTTCTGGCGGCCGTGCTTGCGGTGCACGAAGTCCTTGTCCATCTGTGCGCCCATCGGTCCGGGCCGGTACAGCGCGACCGCGGCAACGATGTCGTCGAAGCGGTCGGGGCGGAGTTGCTTGAAGAGGTTCTGCATCCCGCTCGATTCGAGCTGGAACACATTGGTCGTCTCGCCGGATTGCAGGAGCGCGTAGGTCGCCTGGTCGTCCATCGGGATCTGGTCGATTCGGAACGGGTCGCCTTCCCGATCGGGCCGGCGATCGATGAGCTTCGTCGCGATGTCGATGACCGTGAGCGTTCGAAGGCCGAGGAAATCGAACTTCACGAGCCCGGCCGCTTCAACGTCGTCCTTGTGGTACTGCGTGACGTAGACGTCGGGCTCCGGGCAGAACACCGGGACGTGGTCCCAAATCGGCCCCTCGCTGATCACCACGCCGGCGGCGTGCATGCCGGCGTGACGCGTGAGATTCTCGAGAGCCTGGGCCGTGTCGAGGAGGTCGTGGGCTTGCTCGTCGTTTTCGTATGCGGCTTTGAGACGCGCTTCCTGGTCGAGCGCGTCGCTGATCGGTACGCTCTTCCCCTGAATTGGTTCGGGGATCATCGTAGCGATGAGTCCGGCTTCGGCCGGGGTCATTCCCATCACTCGGCCGACATCGCGAACGACACTTCGGCTCTTGAGTTGATGGAATGTCGCGATCTGCCCGACGCTGGCTTGCCCGTATTTGTCTCGGACGTACTGGATGACCCGGTCGCGTTGGCCCATGCAGAAGTCGATGTCGAAGTCGGGCATCGATACGCGCTCCGGGTTGAGGAACCGCTCGAAGAGAAGCCCGTGGGTGATCGGGTTCAGATCGGTGATGCGAAGCGCCCAGGCGACGAGCGAGCCGGCTCCGGAGCCGCGGCCCGGGCCGACGGGCACTCCGTTGTCCTTTGCCCAGTTGATGAAGTCCTGGACGATCAGGAAGTAGCCCGCGAACCCCATCTTGAGGATGACCTCCAGCTCCAGCTCGAGCCGGCTGTGGTAGGCGCTCTCTTCGATGGTCTCACCACGGCTGCGCTCCTCTTGAATGCGTCGTGCGAGGCCGGCCACCGAAAGTGCACGCAGATAATCCTCCTCGGTGGCGCCTCCCGGCACCGAAAAACGCGGCAGTTTCGGCTCCGCTAGCGGCGTCGCCTGGCCGGCGCACATCTCCGCGATGAGTAGGGTGTTCTTGGCGGCGTCGGGGACCTGTGCGAAGAGATTCACCATCTGTTCGGGCGTCTTGAGATAGAGTTCCGACGAATGATGGTGCATCGCTTCCATCTCCCGAACGCTTCGGCCTGCGCCGATGCACTGGAGCACGAGCTGTGCATGTGCGGACTGGCGTTCCAGGTAGTGGCAGTCGTTTGTGCCGACCAAGGGTAGGTCGAGATTCTTGGCGAGCTCGGTGAGAACCTGATTGAGTGGGCGGTTCTCCGGGAAGCCGTGGTCCTGAAGCTCGACGAAAAAGTGCCCAGGGTCGAAGCAGTCACGAAGCTTCGCGATGGCCTCACGCCCGACCGCGGGCCCTTTGTTGAGAATCTCCTGTGCCACGTAGCCGCCCATGCAGGCGCTCAGGGCGACGACACCCTTGTTGTTCTGATGAAGCACATCGAAATCGATGCGCGGCTCGTCGTACGCGGCCATGCCGTCCACCCAGCCGGTGCTCACCATTCGGACGAGGTTCTGATAGCCCTCTTGTGAGCTCGCGAGGAGAAGCAAATGGTGGAGCTCTTTGTTCTGAGGGTCACGCCGGTCGCCCGCGGTGAAGTTCACCTCGCAGCCGAGAATCGGCTTCACGTCGCTGTCGGCGCAGGCGCGCACGAGCTGGACGGCGCCAAACATGTTCCCGCTGTCGGTCAGGGCGACCGCCGGCATCCCCATCTTGCCGACGTGCTCGACCAGCGCAGGGATTCGGATGGCCCCGTCCAGCATCGAGAACTCGCTATGGACGTGAAGGTGAACGAATTCTGCCGCCATGAACCGGCTGACCATACTGCGCCGGGAGCGTCGAATCCACCTCTCCCCGGCCGGTTGCGTCCGATCTTGTGCATCGGTCAGGCAGCGGTGGAGGTGGGCTCCTGGATCCGAGAGCGCCGTCGACGAGGGCGTTTTGAGGCGCCCGTTCAACAGGGGCTTGTACCGGCGCCGGGAGGCGGTACAATCACCCCTCGGCGGCTCGCCCGCCCAGTGAATTGAAGCACCGCCTCGGCACGGCGCCGCGTCGGCTGCACAGTGAAAGAGTTGACCATGAGTAAGAGACTGTTCTGCGGAGGCCTCGCCTGGGCCACGACCACTGAAGACCTGCGGGAGGCGTTCACGCCCTTCGGCGAGGTCACTGACGCGAAGGTCGTGTCCGATCGAGAGACAGGCCGTTCGCGGGGCTTCGGGTTCGTTACGTTCACGACGGAAGAGGCGGCCAGCTCCGCGCGCGAGTCGATGGACGGAGCGACGCTTGGCGGCCGTACCATTCGAGTCGACCTCGCGCGAGAGCGCCAGGGCGGCGGTGGTGGTGGCGGCGGCGGCTACCGACGCTAATCATTCATCACCGCAGCAGGCGAAGGTACCACGCGAGTATCGCGTCTCCCGCGAGCAGGTACTCGAGGGCGCCGAGCGCCAAGAACGGTCCGAACGGGAGCTTGAGCAGGCCCACGCGACTTGCGTCGGCGGGCTCCGGCGCTTCGATCCGTTCTCCATCGATGACGCGCTCTTCGATGGTGGGCGTCAATCTGCGTCCCGTGACCAATGCGAAGCCGGCGAAGATCAGACCTTGCATCGAGCCGGCGACGATGGCGAAAAGCGCGCCTTTCCATCCTAGAAACGCGCCGATCATCATCATGAGCTTCGAATCGCCTTCGCCCATGCCGCGTCGGCCCGTGAGCGCTTCGTAACCCCAGACGAAGATCAGTTGAACGCTCAGGTACCCGGCGCCGGCGCCCACAGCGGCAGACCACAGGCCTGGCTCGAGGCGGAAGGGAGCACTGAGCAGTCCAATCGCCGCGCAGGGAAGGCTCACTTCGTCCGGGATCTCCATCCATTCGAGGTCTACGAAGGTGGCGATCAGGAGCCCGCCCGCGAAGATGAAATAGAGGATGCTCTCGATGGTCGCGTGCAGGAGCGGAGTTCCGGGCGTCGCGCGAACGACCCAGAGCTCGGCGATGGCGACGCAGAGGATCGCGCCAAGAAGCTCGACCATCGGGTAGCGGGGTGAGATCCGGGCTCCGCAGCAACTGGCCTTACCCCGAAGGAAGAACCAGCCGAGGATGGGTACGTTGGTCCAGGCACGGATCGGAGCTCCGCAGCTCGGGCAGTGGCTCGGAGGCCGCACGACGGACATTCCCCGCGGCCACCGGTAGATCGCGACGTTGAAGAAACTTCCCCACGCCGCGCCCCAGGCAAAAGCCACCAGCCAAACGAACCAGCGCGCCACCTCCGCCGCAAGCATCCCGCCATGCTACCAGCCCGTCCCGGACTGTCCCGTTTTTCGATCCGGTGGTTGCGGGAGTCCCCGCTCGGTGCGATTCAGAGCAGCACGATGACCGGTGATGCCACCAGATCGGCACTTCGAGGGACCAAGCGAATCGTCGTCAAGATCGGCAGTCGGGCGCTCTGCGCCGACGGGGGCCGGTTTGCGCAGGTGGCCGCACAGCTCGCCACCCAGGTTGCCGCTGGCCGCAAGGTCGTGCTGGTCTCGTCCGGCGCGGTGGCGGTCGGCCGCGAGCGCCTCGGCCTCAGTGAGCGACCGAAGAAGATAGCCCTCCTTCAGGCTGCCGCGGCAACTGGACAGTCGCTGCTCATGAGGGCGTATGAAGATGCATTCGAGGCGCTCGGCCTGCACGTAGCGCAGGTGCTGCTGACGCACGATGCGGTGAGCGACCGCGAGCGCTACCTTCACGCCCGTCGAGCGATTGACGAGTTGTTGAAGCTCGGTGTGGTCCCGATCATCAACGAGAACGACACCGTATCCCTCGACGAGCTTCGGTTCGGTGACAACGACCAGCTGGCCGCCATGGTGTGCACCTTGATCGGCGCGGACCTGCTCGTCCTTCTGAGCGACGTCGAAGGTGTGCTCGACGACCAAGGGCGACGGATCTCACTGGTCCGCGACGTCGGCGAGATCGAACGCTTCATCAAACCTCCCGAAGACGATGTCGGGCTCGGCGGCATGCAATCCAAAGTCGAAGCCGCGCGCCGTGCCACGCTCCACGGGCTTCCGGTTGCGATTGGGCCGGCTGCATCCGCCGACTTTCTTCATCGTCTCGTTGGTGGCGACGACGTTGGCACCTTGCTCTTGCCGCACGGGTCACCGCTTCCGAGTCGCAAGCACTGGATCGCGTACACGCTCAAACCGCAGGGGCGCATCGTGGTCGATGAGGGCGCACGGCTGGCCCTGGCGCGTCGGAAGTCGAGTCTTCTTCCAGCCGGGGTGGTCTCGGTCTCGGGAACGTTCAAGGTGGGCGATGCCGTGTCGATCGTGAGTGAGTCGGGGGCCGAGCTCGGCCGAGGTCTCGCCCGCTACGCCGCTTCGGACGTGAGCCGTCTTGCCGGCGGTCAGAGCGAGCAGATCTCGGAGCGCGTCGACAACCACGTTGGCGACGAGATCGTCCACCGAGACGACATCGTGTTGACCGGCGACGAGGACTGAGGCGCCGACTCCCGAATCGGGAAAATGGTGCTAGGTTCTCCGGCTATGAGTGAGGACGTCAAAACACTCGTCACCGACTTGGCTGAACGGGCGAAGGTCGCGTCGCGAACGCTCGCGACGGCGAGCACCGCGCAGAAGAACGCCGTCTTGCGCCGAGCTGCGGAGGCTCTTCGAGGCGCGCCTGGCGATCGGGTGCTCGAAGCCAATCAACGCGATGTCGTGGCGGCGCAGAAGATGGGACTCTCCAAAGCCATGCTGGATCGCCTCGAGCTCGACCGGAAGCGCTTGAACGGGGTGGCCGATGGGGTCGATCAGGTAGCAGCACTCCCAGACCCTGTGGGTAGCGTCGTCGAAGATCGCGTTCTCGACAACGGCCTACGGGTTTCGAAGATGCGAGCACCTCTCGGGCTCAT
>CBDUCC010000030.1:0-16805 GCA_965365555.1 uncultured Myxococcales bacterium
GGGGGCCGAGGTCGAGGAGTGGTTGCGCTTGCCGGACGGCGGGGAGGTGGCGCTTCACAGCTACGACTGGGGCGATGCCATCGAACCGAAGGGAATCGACTACCTGACGCGCTTCGAGGCCACGCCACGATGGACCTACGCGGTGTCCGGGATCACGTTAACCCGTGAGCTCTGGTTGGAAGAAGATGCCGATGCGGTTTGGATCCGCTACTCGATCGAGGGTCTGACCCAGCCGGTCCGCCTACGCCTGCGACCCCTGATCCGCTGTCGACCGATTCACGACCTGACCTTCGCCAATTCGTTCATGAACGGCGAGATCGACGTCCATCAGGGCAAATCCCTGCAGATCGTGATGCAGCCCTACGAAGACGTCCCATCGCTGGTCGCAAGCCTTCACGGGGTTTCCGGCAGCTTTCACGCCGACGGGCATTGGTATGAGGGCGTCCACTATGCCTGGGAGCGGGAGCGCGGCTACGACGACGCCGAAGACCTGTTCACGCCGGGCGAGCTGCGGCTGCAGCTCGACCATGATGGCACCTTCGGCATTCGTCTCGGCACGGAGCCGCCGACGAGTCACGAGCCCCAGGTCCTCAGCTCGGTGCTCTCGGCGCACCGTTCTTTCGTCCAGGAGCTCGAGGACGCAGCCGATGCATATTTGGTGGAGCTCGAAGGGGACCGCACAGGCGTGATCGCCGGGTACCCCTGGTTCGGCGAATGGTCCCGGGACACGTTGATCGCCCTGCCCGGCCTCTGCCTCGCCCGGGACGAGATCGGCAAGGCCCTCGCGATTCTCGAATCGCTCGCGAGTCGGCGTGAGAACGGGCTCGTTCCGAACATCCCCGTCAGCGGTGACGTGCCCTCCAACAGCGAAGCGATCGACGCCTCTTTGCTCTTCATTCGCGCGACGGCGCTCGTTGCAAAGCGAACACGAAGCCAGCGTGTGACCAGGCTTCAGGAAGCCTGCTTCGATCTGATCGAGCAAGTCGCCGCCGGAGCGGATCCGAGGGTCCGAGTGGACGAGGACGGCTTTCTCTTCGTCGAGCATGGACCCTGGGCGCTCACCTGGATGGACGCGCTCGTCGACGGGCAAGCGGTGACCCCTCGGCAAGGCTACGCGGTCGACCTCAACGCGCTTTGGCTCTTTGGGCTTCAGTCGGCCGCCCGCTGGGCAAAGCGACTCCACCCGGAGCTCGCGCAAAAATGGACCGAAACGGCGAAGAAACTGTCCGATCACTTCGAGGAAAGATTTTGGCTTCAAGATCAGGGCTTCTTGACCGACACGCACGACGGCAATCGCCCCGATGGGAAGCTTCGGCCGAACCAACTCTGGGCGTTGATGCTCCCAGGTATTCCGATTCGGAAAATCCACAAGGAGCGCGCCCTGCAAAGCGTTCGCGAGAAGCTGCTCACCCCGGTCGGGCTTCGGACGCTCTCGCCCGACGATCCAGACTATCAGCCCTCGTATCGCGGGGGACAGCTCGAGCGTGACCGAGCCTACCATCAGGGGACGGTCTGGCCTTGGTTGCTGGGCCTTTACGCGGACGCCGTCACGGCCATCGAAGGACCCGAGCGCGCGGCCTCGGAGATGATGCCGGCGCTGGCGGCGCTCAGCGCACACCTACGAACCGAGGGCTGCATGGGCCAGATCGGCGAAGTCTTCGACGGAGACGCGCCCCACAGGCCCGGGGGCGCACCGGCACAGGCCTGGAGCGTATCCGAGGTACTGCGCGTCGCGAAGCTGGCAGGCCCATGAGAATCCTGATGCTCGGATGGGAGTACCCTCCCCACATCAGCGGCGGGCTTGGAACTGCCTGTGAGGGGCTCACCGTAGCGCTCGCCCGACGCGGCGTGGAGATCGACTTCCTCGTGCCGAAACTCTTCGGCGGCGAGGACGCGCCGCACATGCAGCTTCTCGGTGCAGCGTCGGCTGCAGCGGGGCCCCCGACGGCAACGAGCGCAGCGATCGCCGTGCCGAAACCGATCGCCGACCTGCTCGCCGCGGAACCGGCCCTGGGCACCGATCCGCTTCTGACCTCAGCCCTGGCCGCCGAAGCAGAAGAGGCGACGACCACAGCAGCGGCCGAAATCCGCATGGTGCACGTACCCGCCATGCTGAAGCCGTACCTGGACCGTGCGACCTACCAGGAACTGATTCGCGGTGGCTCGATCCCGCGCGCAGACTATGAGGAGCGCGTGGCCCAGCAGCTGGCGCCCCCGACGCCAATTCCGGCTGCCGAGGTCACGCGCCTGGAGCACGTCCAGATGCCCGGGGAGCCGGCGCCCCGCCTAGAGGAAGTCACCGGCTCGAACGGCGAAGGTCACTACGGCGAGGACCTCTTTGCGGAGGTCGCACGCTACGCCGTCTCCGCCGCCCGTCGGGTGGCCGGAAGGAAATACGACCTCGTTCATGCGCACGACTGGATGACCTTCCCGGCCGGGATCGAGATCGCTCTCCGCGCAGGGGCACCGCTGCTCGTGCACGTCCATAGTCTGGAGTACGACCGCGCCGGCCAAGGTGCCGACCGCGACATCGTCGCCGTCGAGCGCCAAGGCCTCATGCATGCGACGCGGGTGGTGGCCGTGAGCTACTACACCCGGACTCTGATCCACCAGGTTCACTCGACCCCGCTCGACAAGATCTCCGTGGTCCACAATGGGGTCTATGCGCGAGAGACCGTGCGTGCGTACACCGAACAGCGTTCGAGCACCGGTCCTGTCGTCCTGTTCCTAGGACGGGTCACGTTTCAAAAAGGTCCCGAGTACTTCGTCGAGGCGGCCGCACGCGTGCTCAAACACGTTCCGGACGCAGTGTTCATCATGGCCGGCTCCGGCGACATGCTACCTCGAATGGAAACGCTGGTGGAGAAGCTCGGCATCAGCAAGTCCTTCCGCTTTCCCGGATGGCTGAGAGGCGCGGAGATCGAGCGAGCCTTCTCGACGGCCGATGTCTACGTGATGCCGTCGGTATCGGAGCCCTTCGGCATCGCGCCTTTGGAGGCGATGAGCCACGACCGCCCTGTCATCGTCTCCAAGCAATCCGGGGTCTCCGAAGTCCTGCGGAACGCTCTCAAGGTCGATTTTTGGGACGTGGACAAGATGGCCAGCCAGATCGTCGCGCTGCTCGAGCTTCCAGAGCTGCGCCGTACCATCGTCGAGCGCGCCCGCGAAGAGATCCGTCACATCCACTGGGACGCGGCAGCAGAAAAGCTATTACCGGTCTACGAATCCATCATTCAGGCTTGAGGTGAATCATGCCATCGGTTTGTTTCTATTTCGAAGTTCATCAGCCCTATCGGCTGAAACCCTACGGCGCCCTGCAGGTCGGGACTGACCACGAGTACTTCGACGAGAAGTTGAACGCCGAGGTTCTCCGAAAGGTCGCGAACAAGTGCTACCTGCCCGCCAACGCATCGATGCTCCAACTCATCGAGCGAACTGACGGCCGCTTTCGGATTTCCTATGCCGTAACGGGCGTCGCGATCGAGCAAATGAAGAAGTATGCGCCCGAAGTACTCGACAGCTTCGTGCGCCTTGCAAAAACGGGCGCAGTCGAGTTCATCGCGGAAACTTACTACCACAGCCTAGCCGCGCTTTACGACAAGCAGGAATACCGCGAGCAGATCGACATGGAGATCGATCTCATCGAGCGGGAGTTCGGGCAGACTCCGCGTGTATTTCGAAATACCGAGCTGATCTACAACGACGAGATCGGTCAGTTCATCGCCGACCTCGGCTTCGATGCGATGATCTGCGAGGGTGCGGACGATATTTTGGACTGGCGCAGTCCGAACTTCGTCTATCAGGTGCCGGGACGCGACATGCGTCTGCTCGCCAAGAACTACAAGTTGTCGGATGACATCGCATTCCGCTTCTCGAATCGAGCCTGGGCAGAGTATCCGCTCACAGCTGACAAGTTCGCAGGCTGGGTCCATGGACACAGTGGCGCCGGGGATGTCATCAACCTCTTCATGGATTACGAAACCTTCGGGGAGCATCAGTGGAAGGAGACCGGGATCTTCGAGTTCCTCGAGCACCTCCCAGACCTGCTGTTCACCCATCCCGATTGGGACATCCTCACGCCAAGCCAGGCCGTAACGCGGTACCCAGCCCTCGGTGAGCTTTCCTTCCACCGTACCGTCTCCTGGGCCGACGAAGCTCGGGACATCAGCGCTTGGCGGGGTAACGCGATGCAGCAGCGAGCGCTCGCCGAAATCTACGCGCTGGGCCCGGCGATACGCCGGCGAAACAACTCGCATCTCTTGGCCCTCTGGCGGCGCTTGCAGACCTCGGACCATTTCTATTACATGGCGACGAAGTCAGCCTCGGACGCAGAAGTCCATGACTATTTCAGCCCGTACGACGGGCCCTACGATGCCTTCATCCACTACATGAACGTCATGAAAGACCTCAACCTGTCCGTGTTGGCGCCTGCCGAGAAGCGAGTCGGAACATGAGCAAAGTGGTGTTCTTCGAGATCTCCTGGGAGGTCTGCAACATGGTGGGCGGCATTCACACCGTGCTGGCCAGTCGCGTCCCCGAGGTCCAGCAGCGCCACGGCGAGGATGGCTACATCACGATCGGCCCGGACCTGCCCCGAAGCGAAGGGGTGGCACCGGAGTTCCGGGCCGACATCTGGGACTCCGACGTCGCGGAGGCATTGCGCGGGTTCGATGTCGGGGTCGAGATGGGACGTTGGCTGGTTCCGGGCGAGCCGCGCTGCCTTCTCATCAACCATTCGAGCCTCTACGGCCGCAAGGACGAGATCCTCGGGCACTACTGGGAGAAGTACCAGCTCGACTCGCTCTTCGGCGCCTGGGACTATTACGATCCGGTCTTGTTCGCGCATGCCGCCGGCATGGTGATCGAGCGCATTCGTGACCAGTTTCTCCTGCCGGCTCGGCAAGAGTCCATCGTTCAGGCCCATGAATGGATGTCCGCCGGGGCGATCCTACACCTCCAGAGCGCCGCACCGGAGATCGGCACGGTCTTCACGACCCATGCCACCATGCTCGGCCGATCGCTCGCGGGCCGTCGCGCGGACCCGGACTTCTATCAGTCTCTCTCGAGCGTGGATGCGGACGCCGCCGCCAAGGAGCTCAACGTCTCGTCGAAGCACTCGATGGAGTCCGTTGCCGCACGCGAGGCCGACGTCTTCACGACGGTGAGCGAAATTACCTCGCTCGAGTGCCAGCATCTTCTCAAGCGAAAGCCAGACGTCGTTCTCCCGAACGGTTTCGGCGCGAAGCCGGTTGCAGCCGAGGCACGACAAGCCGCTCGCGAGGATCTGTTCAAGCTCGCCGAGCTCACGACGGGTGACAGCTACGATCGGGACAACACACTGATCTTCGCCCTGGCGGGCCGATATGAGTATGTCAACAAGGGAGTCGATGTCTATCTCGACGCGGCGGCAAGTCTGTCAGAAGAGCTCTCGGCAGCCGGCGGTAAACGCGTCATCGCTTTCGCGATGCTTCCAGCAGGTCACGCGGAGCCAAAGCGACAGCTCTGGGACCGAGCATACGGCGGCGAACCTGGAGCGCCACTGCGCTGCACGCACGACTTGGTTGACGAAGCGAACGACCCGATCACGAACCAATTGGACGCGCTCGAAATCGACAACGCAAGGGGCGCGCCGGTCCACGTCGTGCACGTACCCATCTACCTCGACGGCACTGACCCCTTGATCCGGCAGAAATACTGGGACCTTCTTCCAGGGGCCGATCTCGGGGTATTTCCTTCGTTCTACGAGCCCTGGGGCTACACGCCTCTCGAAGCGGTGGCGTTCGGAGTCCCCGCCGTCACGACCGACCGCGCGGGCTTCGGCCGTTGGGTGGGCTCCCTGGGCAAGGGCTGGGAGACGGGCGTCCGCGTGCTCAAGCGGGAAGGCGTCGCCTTCGGCGAGGTGAGCGAAACACTACAGCGCACCCTGATGGAGTTCATCCGGTTCCCGGCGAAGCGGCGGGAGGCGTTGCGCACGGCCTCACTCGAGACCGCGAAGCTCACCGATTGGTCGAACTTCATGCAGCACTACGAGGATGCCCATCATCGAGCGCTCGCCGCCGGCGCGGCGCGTCGCAAACAGCTTCCGATGGAACGGCTCAGCGTGCCAGCACTCTCGACCGCGACCGACAGCTCCGGAGTATTCAATCTCTTCGTGAAGCCACCGACGAAAGAGGGGGAGGAGCCGAAGCCCTACGCCCGAAGCTTCAACGTGGCGAACGCGCTGCCGCAGGAGCTTCAGCCGCTGCAAGAGATCGCCCGGAACCTCTGGTGGCGCTGGCATCCGGAGGTTGCATCCCTCTTCAAGCAGATCGACCCCTCGCTCTGGTTCCGCCTCGGAGAGAACCCGCACGCGCTTCTCGACCAGGTCAAACCGGATCGGCTCGTGGATCTTTCGCTCGACAGGGCCTACGTGGCCAGGGTGGAGGACGCGTATGCAACGATGCTCGCGTCCACAAAGACCAAGAACCCCCGTATCGCCTACTTCTGTATGGAGTTCGGGGTCGCTGGCTTTCTCAAGCTCTACTCGGGGGGTCTCGGCATCCTGGCGGGTGATCACCTCAAGGCAGCGAGCGACCTGGACATTCCGCTATGCGCCGTCGGTCTCGCCTACGGCGACGGCTACTTCCGACAGCTGATCGACCGAGACGGCCGGCAAGAGCACCTCGGCGACCACAACGATTTCGAGAGTCCTCCGTTCGAGCCGGTCATGGCCGGCCAGTACTCACCTCTGCGCGTAACGGTGCCGCTTCCCACCGGCCCGGTTCAGGTTCGTGCTTGGAAGCTCCAAGTGGGTCGGATTCCTCTCTACCTGCTCGACACCAACCTCCCGGAGAACCGTCCGGAGGATCGGGCGATCACCAACCGACTCTACGGCGGCGATTCGGTACACCGCCTCCGTCAAGAGATGATTCTCGGGCTCGGCGGATACCAGCTTCTGACCGAGCTCGACATCGACCCGGACGTGTTTCACATGAACGAAGGACACAGCGCGTTTCTCCTCATCGCGCGCACCGCCCACCTCATTCAGCGGCACGGACTGCGCTCTCAGGAGGCGTTCCAGTTCATTCGCAACACGACGGTTTTTACCACGCACACTCCCGTGCCGGCCGGTCACGATCATTTCGCCGAAGACCTCGTACGGCCGTACTTGTCACGCTTCGAACACGTTCTTCGGATGGACTGGCCGCGCCTGATGGCCCTCGGCCACACGCCGGACGGCGCGCCGAACAAGTTCGGCACCACGGCGCTCGCGGTTCGCAATGCCGAAAGGATCAACGGCGTAAGCGGGAAACACGGCGAAGTCGCACGCGACATGTTCCTCCAGTTCTACCCGGAGCTCGACGATCCGGACGACGTTCCGTGCACGAGCATCACCAACGGCGTGCACGTCTCTACCTGGGTCGCGCCCCGCTGGCAGCGTCTCTTCGCGCGCGAGATGGGCGAAGACTGGCGAAACGAGATCGAGGATCGATTCTCCTGGGATTGGCTTCGGGAGCACGAGCCAGACGAGATCTGGTCCATCCACCGTGAGCTCCGCTCCGATTTCGTCGCCTGGCTCCGCGAGCACCTGACGGAGACCTGGACGAGGCGCCGGGAAGACCTCTCTCAGCTTCGCGATATCCTCGATCAACTCGACGAGGACCGACTTCTCATCGGCTTCGCACGACGATTCGCGCCGTACAAACGTGCGGATCTGCTACTGAGCGAGCCTGAGCGCCTAGCGAAGATCCTCAACGCCAACCCGGGCGCCATGATGATCTACGCCGGCAAGGCACACCCGGCGGACGGTCTCGGGCAGGCCCTGCTCCAACGTGTGTATCAGGCGACGAAGCGACCCGAGCTTGCCGGACGGGTGATCTTTTTGGAGAACTACTCCATCGACGAGGCCCGCCGCATGGTTGCCGGCTGTGACGTCTGGCTCAATACCCCGACGCGGCCGCTCGAAGCCAGTGGTACCTCGGGTATGAAGGCCGCGATGAATGGCTGCATCAACCTGAGCGTAGACGACGGCTGGTGGCTCGAAGGATACCAACGCGACAACGGATGGATCCTCGACCTTCCCTCTGGCTCAATCCACGACCCGAGCGCATACGACCGCGCGGCGACGATGGCGCTGCTCGAAGGAGAGATCCTTCCCGAGTACTACGACCGAAACGAGAACGGGGTGCCGCTCGCCTGGGTCGACCGCATGAAGGCGAGCATGTCGAGCATCATCCCGCGGTTCTCGTCGCGCCGCATGGTGACGAATTACGCGGACATGTTCTACGAACCGGCGATGCAGGACGCCGTGGCACTACGGGAGTCGAACTACCGACCGCTCTTTGCGCTCGCAGACCTGGCCGAAGACATCCGCGCGCACTGGGGCGATATCGCGATGGAGAGCGTTCGCTTCGGCGGCCTGAGCGGCGACGATGTGACCGTCGGGACCACCGTGTCTGCCGAGCTTGCGGTGCACCACCCCGGACTCGACGCACGAGAGCTCGACGTGGAGGCTGTGGTCACGTATGGCGGGAAGTTGAACGAACGCGCCTCACGTATGGTCATCCCCTTCCAACCGGAAGGGACCGAAGACCGAAGCCGATGGATCGGAGCCTTCGGCGTGCAAGCGAGCGGAGGCCACGAGCTTCGGTTCCGAGTCCGCCCCAAAGATCGCTCCCCACTGCGTCCCGGAGCCCTGGGGATGCACCTTCAGAAGTGGCTCTGAGCGGCCCGATCAGCCCATGACGCGGGCGAAGTCGAGTCCTCCGACGATCCCGGTGACTCCGCGATCGTTCTCGATGAGGATTCGACGGACGTTCATACCGAGCGCCTGCTCCGCGGCACGGCCGAGGCTGATGCCACCGGGGAGGATGAGAATCCGAACGTCCATCGCGTGCTCGACCGCCGTGTTGGGCGGAAGCCTACGCGCACCGATGGCCGAGGCCTGATCGAAGATTCCGATGGGGAAGTCCCCCTCGACAACGACCAAGCCGTGCTTGTTGGAAACGTCCAGGCGGTCGACCGCAAGCGCGATCGGGTCCTCCGCCTTCACTTTGACGATCGAGCCCGAGGCGATCTCCGAGATCGGCGTCTTGAGACGCTTTTCCCGAACGGCACGCATGAGGTCCCGGGTCGAAAGCACTCCCTCGGGCTTGCCTCCTTTGGTCACGAAGACCCGGTGGACGTGGCTGCTCAGCATGAGCTTGGCGGCCGCCGCGACGCCTGCGTCCGGACCGACTTGGAGGGCAGGCGACTTCATGATCTCTTCGACGGGACGATTGGGAATCCGAAAGGTCTCTCCATGCGTGTAGACCGCCGCATGTAGAACGTCCGTGCGGGAGACGACGCCCTTGAGGACGCCCTCGTCATCGACCACGCCGAGCGCCGATACGCCCTGCCCTACGAAGAGCTCGTTGGCGGTCACCAGGCTCTCACCGACCTGGACCGTCTCGACGGGCGTCGTCATGTACTCGGTCACCGGCATCTCGAAATTCGCCATTTCACCTACCTCGTGGTTGGGAACGCTGAGTCGGCGGCGTTTCTTGCTGACGCACCGCCCGGGGGATCCTTCCTAGCGCATGTCAGGAAGCGGGCAACGAGGGCAATGAGCTGAGCTCGACGAGCTGCTTGGTGCCATCGGACGTCACGATCTCGATGCTCGAGAGCGTCCCCGCTTCCTCGCGAACGTAGATCTCCGACGGCTGCATAATCCGATGGGAAGCGTTGGCCATGTCGATCGTGAGTGCCTCGTCGTTGTGATCGTAACTAATGCCCACAAGAGCTGCGCCTTCGGCTTCCTGCTGAACGCCGATGTCCGCTCCCATAATGGAGACCGCCACCCGCATGGTCGGAACTCGTTTCGACACGGCATCGAAATACTGCGGCCACTGGGACCTCTCTAGCTTTGTCGTACTCATGTACCTTCCGTCCTTCAGAGCGATGGAGAAGCAATCCCCGTGCCCAGCGTCTGCGTCGAGAATGAGGGGTCTCGGGCACGATCGAACGAATGCACTGCGTGCACCGGCGCCCAGACGCTAGATTTTCGCGGCATGTCCCGGCGCTTCTCGGCATCGAGCTATACTCGCCTCGTAGATGGCATGGGACGGCTGAAGGATGATCTCAGAGCGGCAGGCTTCGAGCTGATCGAGACCCACATCTCCTGGGTATTCCTCGGAGAGCGGGAAGTCTACAAGGTCAAGCGTCCCGTCGACTTCGGCTTCCTCGATTTCCGCTCGAGGGAGGCGCGACACGAGGCATGCGAGGCTGAGGTGCGCCTCAACCGCCGACTCGCAGAGGACATCTATCTCGGCGTCGTGCCGATCACGGTCGACGATGCAGGCGTCCATTCGATCGACGGAGACGGTCACACGGTCGACTGGGCCGTTCGAATGCACCGACTATCGGAGGACTGTCGCGCGGACCATCGGTTGGCGCGTGGCAAGCTCGGCGTAGAGGACATCGACGCGCTCGCCGCTCGGATCGCGAGCTTTCACGCATGCGCTCGATGCGACGAAGAGACTTCGTCGCACGGGACGACGGAGATGGTTCGCCGAAACGTACTCGAAAATTTCGCGCAAACGCGAGGCGCGATCGAGGCGTATCTCAGTCCCTCGGAGACCGAGGCGATCGAGGCTTGGCAGCTGGAGATGCTGAAGGATCGTCCGCGCTTCGAGGCCCGGCGGCAGGACCAACGGATTCGCGACGGCCATGGAGACCTCCGGCTCGAGCACGTCTATTTCCGAGGGGATACCATCTCCATCATCGACTGCATCGAGTTCAACGAACGCTTTCGATACGGCGATGTCTGTTCCGATATCGCGTTCCTGTCGATGGACCTCAGCTGGCATGGGCGGGTGGACCTGGCCGAGCGCCTCTTGGCCCGGTACGCCCGGGAATCGGGCGACTACGGTCTCTACTCGGTGGTCGACTTCTACGAGAGCTATCGTGCGTTCGTTCGAGGAAAGATCTCGTCGTTTCTGGCGGAGGACAGGGAGGCCTCTTCCGAGGCCCGCGCACGAGCCCGAGCCGACGCCCGTCGCTATTTCGTTCTCTCGCTCGCGTTCGAACGGCCGCCGCTGGTCCCACCGAGGATCGTCGCCGTCGGCGGACTCATCGCCAGCGGAAAGAGCAGGAACGCTGGCTGGGTCGGGGAGATGCTCGGTGCGCCGGTCGTCAGCTCGGACCGAATGCGAAAACAACGAATGGGTCGAAGCGTGCAGGAGTCGCTTGGGAGTGACGCATGGTCGGGCCCCTACTCGCCGGAGGTGACAGCAAACGTGTACGAAGCTCTGCTGTCGGCCGGGGAAACTGTCGTGTCCTCGGGCAGACCGGTGGTCCTCGACGCATCGTTTCGAACCCGATCGATGCGTGGAAGCGCCCGTGCGCTCGCGCAGCGTCTCGGGGTTCCGTTCACGTTCATCGAGTGCACGGCGCCCCGGGAGACTCTGCTCCGACGTTTGAAGAGGCGCGAATCGATGGCAACGCACGAAAGTGACGCGCGCCCTGCCCTTCTCAACGAGTTCGAGCGGCGTTTCGAGCCCGTCGAAGAATTGCCAGAGGGTGAGCACGTCCGGCTCGACACCTCCGGGTCGCGACAGAGCAATCGAGCGCGGCTCCGCAGCCTCCTCGGCGGATGACCGAGGCTACGGGCGCACCGCCAACACGGGGACCTGTGCGCTCCGCAGGCAATACTGCGAAACGCTACCAAGTGTCCTCCCCCGAAGGCGCTCGAGCCCCCGGCAACCGACGAAGAGCAAGTCGGCCTCGACCTGCTCGACCCACTGGCAGAGCGTCGAGCCCACCGGGCCATGGAGCGCATGCACTTCGGTGCCCGAGGGGAGCCCTTCGGTCAGGACGAGCCGTTCCAGACGGGAGACGATCCCGGACCGAAGGCTTGTCGAGGTCTCGTCGGCATCGACGTGTACGAGGATGATCTGACCTTCGATGGCGCGGGCCACATCACGGGCCCAGCGTGCAGCCTCGACCGAATGCGCGGAGAAGTCGATCCCAACGACGATTCGAGCGCCTTGATAGTCATCGCGAAGCCGACCACAGGATACGAGCACCGAGCAGGGAGCGTCTTGCAGGACCCTCTCGGCAGTCGATCCGAGGGTTCGTTCGCCACGTGCCGAGGAACTCGCCGAGTCACCGACGGCGATCAGAACGGCCTATACGGCAACCGCCGTGCGAAGAATCGTCTCCCAGGCCTCACCCCGCTCGCAGGAGGTCTGAGCACTGAGACCTGCGGCCTCGCAGGCCAACCGCTCTCGTTCGAGCGCCGGAGGAACTTCGCTCTCCTCCGCCGCGTGGACCAACCAAAGCGTCGCCTTGGTCGCATGAGCGGTGTCGCGAGCAAGTCGAAGCGCCCGCGCCCCCGACTCGCCTAGATCGACTCCCACGACCACGGTTCGAATCGCCATGTGCCGATCAAAGGCAAGCGCCGTGCCAGAGCACTGCTGGCGCGCCCGCATCTTCCGTGCGCCTCTTCTCAGACGCCGGGGTCCGAGAGCGCCTGAATCGCGTAATCGACGAAATCCGACTCGGTAAGCATGCCAACGAGGCGACCGTCATCGACCACGGGAAGACAGCCGTACCCATGCGATCGCAGGTGCGTCGCCGCTTCGAGCGCCGGCGTCTGCGGATAGACGGTGCGCACTTCTTTCGTCATGACCCAGCGCGCCTCGATCCAGCGGTTCATGTGAAGCTGCTCATCGGAGGCCGTTCCCGAAAGGCTCCCTTCCTGACTGCGCAACACGTCTCGATGGGAGATCAGGCCGAGCAAGCGTCCGCTCTCCGGCTCGACCACCGCCACATGACGGATGCCCTTGGACTCCATCAGTTGGATGACCTCGCGCAGAGGGCGCGTCGGCCCAACGCTCACCACAGGGGCCGTCATCAAGTCCCGGGTCAATAACTGCGACATCGAGTCAGTATTTAGCGCATATTCGGGCAAGAGTCGGCGATGAAGGATGCGTGCGCACGGTTTGCGTGTCGACTTTGCTCGATGCGCAGATTATGCGTCCTCTGAGCCGCGGTTCGGCGGACAATCGCGTGATTACCGGGCCCCTGGCTTGGGCTCGCATTTTGCTAATCCTCACTGGGACCCGATGCAGGAAAGCTTTCACGAACGCCTCAGCGCCTTAGACGCGACGTTCCTCGACGTCGAAGCGAAGACCGCGCCAATGCACGTAGGCGCGGCTCTGCTGTTCGACGCGCGGCCCCTGATGCTCGAGCACGGCGGCCTCGATATCGAACGACTCACGCGATACACGGCCGCCGCCTTGGACTCGATCCCTCGTTATCGCCAACGCGTCGAATGGGTCCCCGGGCTTCGGCACCCGGTCTGGGTCGACGACCAGCGATTCAACATGCACTTCCATCTACGGCACACCCGGCTGCCGATGCCCGGGGACGAGCGCTCGCTGAAACGCCTCGTCGGAAGGCTGTTTTCGCAGCATCTCGATCGCAGCCGTCCGCTCTGGGAGTTCTGGGTCGTCGAGGGCGTGGAGAACGACCGGTTCGCTCTGATCGTCAAGGTCCACCACTGCATGGTGGACGGAATCGCTGGCGTGCAACTTCTGGAGGCGCTGCTGCAGATCATGCCCGATGCCGATGAGCGCGAGCCGAATGACTGGGAGCCACGGCCGATGCCCACGAGGCTCGAGCTCCTCCGGGACGAGCTCAGGCATCGAATCGACGGCGCCCGAGAGCTTTCGCATTACTTTCCGCGCGTGAAGGAGAACTTCGTGGGGCTGAAGAACGTCCTGACCTCCGGGATGAAGCCTGCGCCGAAGACGATCTTCACCGAACGCGACATCAGTCCCTACCGGCGCTTCGACTGGATGTCGTTGGACCTCGAAGACGTCAAAGCAGTGAAGCGCGGCCTCGGTGGAACGATCAACGACGTCGTCGTGGCCTCGACGACCGGCGCCGTGCGACGTTTCCTGATTCGCCGAAACGAGAACGTGGACGCCATGGAAGGCTTTCGGACCCTGCTGCCGGTCAATACGCGGAAGATGGGCGGCCTGAGTGTCGGCAATCACGTCGCCATGCTCTTGGCGGACCTCCCCATCTCGGAGCCGGACCCCATCGAACGGCTCAAGAAGGTGATCGCCATCACGCAGGCGCTGAAGAAGGAATCCAACCAGACCGGCGGGGCCGAGTTGATCGAAGACATCGCCGATCTGACGACCAAGCGAATCGTCTCCGAGCTCTATCGAGCCGCGATGGCGCTGCGAACGTACAACCTGGTCATCACCAACGTGCCAGGACCGCCGCTGCCCCTCTACCTGTTGGGAGCGCCGATGGAAGCGATCTATCCGATGGTCCCGCTGATGCAGAACCAGAACCTCGGCATCGCCCTATTCAGCTACAACTCCGGCCTCCACTGGGGCTTCAATGCCGATTGGGAATCGTTTCCGGACGTACACGAGTTCGTCGAAGACCTGAACTCGACCTTTGCCGAATACCAACAGCTTGCTGCCGCCCGCACGCCCGAGGTGACCACCAAGCCAGCGACCGAAAGATTGTGATGACGAGCGCAACGACAGCATCCAAGATGAACCGAGGACCCGCAGTGGACGCGGCTGGAACCGAGAAGGGGAAAATTCTCATCGTCGACGACGAGGCGAATGCACGCAGTGCACTGGCCGAGCTGCTGGACGACGCAGGGTATTCGGTGAGCACGGCCGCGGATGGTCGGACCGCCCTACTTCAGATGGAGCAAGTGGACCCGGACGTGGTTCTGACGGACCTCAAGATGCCCGGGATGGACGGACTCTCGCTCATCGAGCACGGCCGCCCCATGTCGCCCCACACCACCTTCATCGTCATGACCGCCTTCGCAACGATCGATACCGCGGTTCAGGCGATCAAGCTCGGCGCAGAGAGCTACCTCACGAAGCCGCTCGAGCTCGACGCAGTGATCGCCATCGTCAACCGCGCACTCGAACGTACCCGCTTGAGCCGAGAGGCAGCGCAACTTCGCGAACGCTTCGATGAGCGATTCAAGTTCGACAACATCATCGGTGAACACCCCTCGATGCAGCGATTGATGAAGAACATCGCCCAGGTTGCAGGAAGTCGTGCGACGGTTCTGATTCACGGGGAGACTGGCACCGGCAAGGAGCTGATTGCCGCCGCCATTCATCAGAACTCGAAGCGAAGAGACAAGCCGTTCGTTCGCCTCAATTGCGCTTCACTGAGCGAGACCCTTCTCGAGTCCGAGCTCTTTGGACACGAGCGAGGCTCCTTCACGGGCGCGATGGCGAGGCGCGAGGGCCGGTTCAAGCAGGCAGACGGCGGTACGCTGTTCCTCGACGAGGTGAGCGAGATCCCGCCGAGCGTTCAGATCAAGCTCCTTCGCTTCCTCCAGGAGAGGGAGTTCGAGCGTGTCGGGGGCAACGAGACGATCAAAGTGGACGTGCGCGTCGTGGCGGCGACCAACCGCCACCTGAAGCAGCTCGTCGACGATGGTCGCTTTCGAGAGGACCTCTACTACCGGCTCAAGGTCGTGCAGCTCGACGTTCCACCGCTTCGCGTGCGTCGAAGCGACATCCCCCTGCTGGCTCATGGCTTCCTGCGTACCTACGCCGAGGAGAACGAACGCGAGGTGAAGGGTCTGAGCGATTCCGCGCTTCAGCACCTGATGATCTACCCCTGGCCTGGGAACGTCCGGGAGCTCGAGAATGCGATCGAGCGTGCCGTCGTCATGTGTGAGGGCGATGTCATCGAGCGGGAGGACCTCCCTACCTCGGCGCACGGCGAGATGCAGAACGGCTCCGTGATGGCTCTGATCCCGGGCGTCACGATGTCGGAGCTCGAACGAATCGCGATTCTACGCACCTTGGATGCCGTCGACGGCTCGACGGCGCGTGCCGCGGAGATCCTCGGCATCAGCCAGCGAAAGATCCAGTACCGCGTCAAGGAGTGGGGATATCAACCCCCGCTGCCAGAGTAGCCCCCGGTCGGCACCCAAAACGCGGCACGGGTTCCGCCACCAGGTTCCGAGCTCAAGCTTGCCTGTCCGCCGTGTAGGTCGACGATGCGCTTGACGATCGCCAAACCGAGGCCGGTCCCGGCATCCTTGGTGGTGACGAACGACTCGAAGGCACGGTCGGCAACGTCTGAAGAGATGCCGGGGCCGTTGTCGATGATCGCCACCTCCCAACGTCCGCCTGGACTCATCCGGCTCACGATCTGAACGCGAGGCTGAGCCCGACCGGAGACGGCCTCGACGGCGTTGGTGATCAGGTTGTTCACCACCTGTTTGAGTCGATCCCGCTCCGCGACCAGGTCACAGGACCTCAAGTCGATGTCGTCGAGGAACTCGATTCCCTGTGACTCGATCTCGGGGCGGCGTAGCTCGATGACCTCGCCGAGAAGCTGGCACGCATCACAGCGCACCGGCTCCAAACGACGCGCTCGCGCAAGGTTGAGGAAGTCGTCGAGGAGCACCGAGAGTCTTCGTAGCTCGTCTTGAACGATGTTGGTGCGCCGCTCGATCTTTCGACGTGTCGATGGATCCTGTACCGCTGCAGCATTTCGGCGAAGAACATCGAGCTGAAGCTTCGCGGCATTGAGTGGGTTGCGTACCTCGTGCGCGAGGCCGGCGGTCAGGCGGCCCATCACGGCGAGCGACTCGGCTTCGGCGGTCTTCTTGGAGACGTAGTCCTCTCGGTAGGTTTCGAGCATGATCGCGAGCTCGATGTCGCAGATCTGATCGATCGCGGCGTGGTCTTTCAAGGCGCCAGTCGCGGTGGGCGAAAGCTCTGCGACGGAGGCATGGAGCCCGTGTCGGACCACATTCATCGCCGTGAGCATGTACC
>CBDUCC010000031.1:0-16798 GCA_965365555.1 uncultured Myxococcales bacterium
GAGCCACTCGAGCGCCGCGCGCATCGCGGCCGCGCTCTGGTACCGCTCTGCGGGCCGCCTGGCTCGCGCGCGCCCGATGACCTCGGGTAGCTCGGGGATGTCCTCGAAGCCCTCTTCTCGGTCCGGGCCACGTGGAGGCGCGCCGGTGACCATGTGATGGATCAGGGCGCCCGCCGCGTAGAGGTCGGCGGTGTGCCCGAGCTCGCCTCCGCCGAAGAGCTCCGGCGCCATGTAGGTGACAGCGAACTTGCCCGAACCCGTATGCACGGCATGTGCGCTTGCTTCCGGGTGCTCACGCAACAAGGGCAGCGCGCCGATTCCGATCAGTCGGGCCGAAAGACGACCGTGGCGATCACGGCTCACCACCACGTTCTGCGGAGTCAGATCGCCATGGACGATCCCTGCGGAGTGAGCGGCCTCGAGCCCATCGAGCACGTCGCTCGCGAGACGAAGCACGTCGACGGAGCCGAGCGGCCGATCTCGCAGCATGTCGGTCAGCATCGTCCCGCGGGTGTCTTGAAAGGCGACATAAGGCACCCCCCCGATGATGCCTGCGTCGACCACGCCCGGAACGCGCGTGGAGCGGATCGAACCCAGGCGCTGGGCGAGCTCCGAGAATGCGGCCTCGGCGTTCTCGGAGCGGCTGAGATCCATCGGCAGCACACTCAGGATCAGCGCCGAACCCTCGGCCGACGCACGGTAGTAGCGAACGAGGCCGCCCCAGGGAAGGAGGCCGTCGACGGCGTACCGGCCCGCAAAGAGCACCTCGGGTCGAACATCAGCGCCGCCGCGGAAGTGAGCCATCGGCGCGAGAATAAACCCAGCGGTGGCAGAGCGCGACTCTTTAGCGAGCTGAGACGGAGGTCTGACCGCGTGCCAACACTTCGCCGGAAGGCTGTCGCGTCAGCTCGTACGCGCGCACGACCTCGTCGCAAGTCCAGGTCTCCATTCGGACACGCTCTCCCGCATGCGCTTCGCGGATGTATTCGACCGAAAGGCCGTCCGCCCGCCCGCGAAGGCCGGATGGAGCTCCCGCCTCCGTGGCGAACCAGCGGGTGTCTTCGATGTAGTCGACGTAGCGCGCCTGGTTGACGTGCCCGAAGCTGTCTTGGTCGCTCGGACGGACCTCCCATTCGCGCGCCCATCGTCCGGTTCTTGGACCATCGGGCCAGGCCCGAGCCATTGGCGTCGGTTCATCGACGACATAGGAGGCGACGACCGGATCGAGCGGTGCCGGACCTTTCGGGCCCAGGTTCACGACCGTCATCCGCGCGGCGGCGGCGGTCGCTCCGTCCCGGTCGCGAACGATGCGGTGCCCGAAGTCGAAGCTCGTGCGGCCGACCCGTGCCACCCAGGTCGAAATGGAGATCTGATCTCCGTACCCAAGTGGGGCGCCGTATTCGTAGGTTCCGGCCCGGGCGACGCCGCCTTCCATCAGTCCGCGGAGCGAATAATCATCGAGTGTGAACACCCGCCAGCGGGTGTCTTCGAAGATTCGAGACAGCCAACCCGGTGAAACGAATCCTGTGGCGTCGAGCTCGATGCCGCGAATCGTGTAACCAACCGTCGTGAGGAGATCCGGCATGACGGGGACGCAGCCTAGCACCCGATCGAACCCCTGCCCCTGCGCGCCGGGCACACTGGCGTGGCTCGACCCGCTGTCCTACTCTGCGCAAGGTGACGGATGGTGTTCAACGCTGCTTTTCCGAGGCCAGCCTCAACGGTCTCAGGCTTCGCAACCGCTTGATCAAGGCGGCCACGTTCGAAGGAAAGTCACCGGGTGGGGTTCCGAGTGACGATTTGATCAGGTTTCACGAGCGCGTCGGGCAGGGCGGCATCGGAATGACGACCGTGGCCTACTGCGCGGCCGAAGCCGACGGGCGAATTCACGAGAACATGATGTACATGCACGAGGGAATCCGGCCGGACCTCGAGCGTCTCATCCGCACCGTGCAGGCCACCGGAGCGAAAATCTCCGGCCAGCTCGGCCATGCCGGGGCCTTCACGAAGAACCGGGAGTTTACCGCCAAGCGTCCTCTCGGCCCGTCGAAGGGGACCAACGCGCTTGGGTTTACTCATGGGCTCTCTCGCATTCAAGAGATGACCACGCTCCAGATACGCGAGCGGACCGAGATCATCGGGCGCGCTGCGGCCTTCATGAAATCCGCCGGCTTCGACGCGATAGAGATCCACTTCGGCCACGGCTACGGCATCAGTCAGTTCATCAGCCCCAAGACCAACAAGCGCAAGGACGAGTACGGGGGGAGCCTCGAAAATCGTATGCGCTTCGCTCTCGAGGTCCTGGCCGAGGTGCGGAAGAACGTCGGTGATGACTTTCCACTTCTCGGCAAGATCAGCATGACCGACGGGGTCCCCGGCGGCGTGACGTACGATGACTCGATTCAGATTGCCGCGATGCTCGAAGCCGGGGGGATCGATTGCATCGTGTGCAGTGGCGGCACGAGCAGCATGAACCCCATGCTGCTTTTTCGCGGGGACAGCCTCGTTCCTGGCTTGGTCAAGCACGAGAAGAGCCTGCTGATGAAGGTCGGCATACGCCTCTCGGCGCCCTTCATGTTCAAGAAGTACCCGTACGAGGAGACGTATTTCCTAGAGCACGCCAAGCGAATCCGCGATCGAGTACAGTGCGGTGTCTGCTACATCGGCGGCGTCTGCACCAACGAAAGCATCCGCACCGTAATGGACGCCGGCTTCGACTTCATTCAGCTCGGCCGGGCGCTGATCTTCGATCCCGACTTTGCGAAGCAGGCCCAGTTGCGTCCCAACTACAAGAACGGCTGCAGCCACTGCAACCAGTGCGCCACTCTGATCGAAGCCCCCGGCGGCGTTCATTGCGTAGAACGCCCCGCCAACTTCGCCTGAGGGGGACACGCACCCCCTCCAGAACCGATTTACTTCCGGGCAGTTGCAGACCCAACTGCGAATTCCTGGATCGACGACAGCTCAGCGCGCGGCGATCACGCCCTCGCGAATGAGCTCGTCGATCTGCGATTCCGAGTAGCCGAGCTCGCCCAAGACGTCACGGGTGTCGGCGCCGGCGCGAGGAATGTCGTGCTGTACTCCGAACCGATGACCGCCGATCGTCAGAGGCAGTGCGGGGATCTTCATCTTCGTGCCGGCGCGTTCCCCCTCCGTCACGGAGAACTCGAGGAGACTCTCGTTCGCGTGCAGGTGTGGGTCGTCGAGCAGCTCCTCGGGCTTGCCGATGGGGGCGAACGGCAGGCCGGTCTGCTCGAGTTTGTCCATCAGCTCTGATTTCGTGAATTCGCGAAACCTCGCCTGCACGGCACGAACGAGTCGGTCCTTCTGTGCTGCGCGATCATTGTTCGTGGCGAGCGTTTCGTCCGCTGCAAGCTCGTCGAGGTCGAACGCTTCGCAGAACATCTTCCATTGCTTGTCGCTCACGATCCCGACGAACAGTTGGTCGTCGTCCTTGGTTTCGAAGATCTGATAGATCGCCCAGGCGGACTTCCGGGCCGGCATCGGCGCAGCGGCTTCACCCATGACTGCGTATTGCGCCATGTGTTGCCCGACCAGAAACACAGTGCTCTCGAATAGCGATGCAACGACCTCCTGACCCCGTCCGGTCGACTCCCTGCGGAAGAGGGCTGCGAGGATACCGAGCGCGCCGAACATCCCACCAGTGACGTCTACGACCGAAGTGCCCGCTCGCAGAGGCCGGCCTGGCGGACCCGTCATGTAAGCGAGTCCTCCCATCATCTGGGTGACTTCATCGAGCGCAGTGCGATTCTCGTACGGTCCGCTGAGGAACCCTTTGGCGGAGCAATAGATCAGTCGCGGGTTGCGAGCTCGCAGCGTTTCAACGTCGAAGCCCAGTCGCGCCATCGTACCCGGTCGGAAGTTCTCGATCAGGACGTCCGCCGTATCGACCAACTTCAGGACGAGCGCCTTGCCGGCCTCCGACTTCAGGTCCACGCAGATGCTTCTCTTGTTGCGGTTGTACATGGGGAAGTAGCCGGCTCCCGATCCACGAAGCGCGCGCGTGCTGTCGCCGGCAGGTGGTTCGATCCGGATCACGTCTGCACCGAGATCGGCGAGCATCACACCCGCCGCCGGACCCATGACCATGTGCGTGAACTCGACGACCTTGATGCCATCGAGTGGTCCAACGTTGTCGTTCATCGCCAGCGCATCTTACCCCGAGCCAAGTGCGAATTGAGGCGAAAAGCTTGCGTTTTCACCGCAATGCCCTATAAACCTCTCACATACACAGGGCGTCTGGCGGTCGATTAAGCATCCTGCAAACGCTCTGCAACACTGACTCCGACAGCCGCGCGCTGAGAAATGCGCCTCCCCGGCTCGAAGTGTATCCGTAGTCTCGACCCCGCCGTCGAGAAGCTGAGGACCGCCGCATCTGGCCCCGCGGCCCCGGAGTCTTCACTGAAAGGAACAGCACACATGCAGCAACAGCAAACACAGAACAACGCAGACAGCTCCACGGCCAACCGCTCGGAACGCACCGTCGTGGACAGCATCTCCTCAGAGCTTTCCGCGATGCGCGATGAGCTCGAGCGAATCGCCCACGACGTCCGAATGAAATCGAAGGGAGCCAGCGCCGAAGTGCAGGACCGGCGTCGTGTGATCGAAAGGGAAATTAAGCGATTCAGTGCGGAGATCAGCGTCGCAGCGGACGAAACCCGTCAAGACCTGAAGGAGACGGGCGAGGCCTTGCGCATGCGGCTTCACGAGCTCGCAAATCAGCTCGCCCTCCCATCCAGCTAACCCTGCCTCCGCGCGATACGGGCTCCCAATTCATCCACCCATCACCCCTCAGCAATGAAAGGAAATACATCCACCATGACAACCCGTTTCACCAACCACGTTTCACTCCCGGAGGACACAAAGACCGCGCTCGTCGAGACGCTAAACACGGCGCTCGCTACCACCAACGATCTACACTCACAGGTCAAGCAGGCTCACTGGAACATCAAGGGTCCACAGTTCTTCGCGCGCCACGAGCTGTTCGACACCATGGCTGGCCGACTACGTGATTTCGCCGATGTCATCGCCGAACGTGCGACGACGCTCGGCGGCTACGCGAATGGCACCTCGCGGCTGAGCGCTTCGGGCTCCAAGCTGCCTGAGTACGATCTTCGTGCGGTTGATGGCAAGCACCACATCAAGGTGCTCGTCGATCGCTTCAGCGATTACACCGCCTTCGTGCGACAGGCAATTCAGGAGGCAGCCGACAAGAACGACCCGGCCACCGAGGACCTCTTCACAGAGATCCTGAGAGGCACCGAGCTCGACATGTGGTTCCTCGAAAGCCACCTGAACGTATAAAGCGCGATGAATATCGAAGAGCTCACCAAGGAAATTACCGGCAAGCTGTCGGGTTGGGCCGACATGTTCGCCCAGATGCTGCCCAATCTCATCGTGGCGGTCTTGGTCCTCGCCTTCTTCTGGTTCGCGGCACGCCTGATGTGCAGCGCCAGCGACCGCGCCCTGCGCCGCTTCGACACCCACGAAGCGGCTCGCGGTCTCGTCTCTCGCATGATCCGCATTGCAGTCCTTCTCGCCGGATTGATGGTCGCGCTCGGCGTGATGAACCTCGACAAGGCTCTCGCCTCGGTGTTGGCGGGAGCCGGTGTCGTGGGTTTGGCACTAGGCTTCGCATTCCAGGATTTGGCGGGAAATTTGATCTCCGGCGTCGGTCTTGCGGTTCATCAGAAGTGGCCATTCAAGATTGGCGATCTCGTCGAGACCAACGACGTCTTCGGTGTCGTCGATCAGATTCACCTGCGCACTTCGATCATTCGCACCCTCGACGGGAAGCTCGTCGTCGTTCCGAACAAGCAGATCTATCAGAACAAGGTCGTCAACCACACGGTATCCGGGCGTCGTCGAGTCGATCTCGAATGCGGCGTCTCCTACGGCGACGACCTCGACAAAGTGAAGTCGGTCGTCGCCAGTGCGCTCGAGAAGGTCCCAGGGCGTGACCAGTCGACGGAGATCGAGGTCTTCTTCACCGGGTTTGGATCGAGCTCGATCAACTTGGTAGGCCGCCTCTGGATCGACTTCCAGAAGCAGCCCGATTTCCTCGCCGCGCGGAGCGCGGCCATCATGGCTGTGAAGCGCGCCTTCGACGCGAACGACATCGTCATTCCGTTTCCCATTCGCACGCTCGACTTCGGAATACGCGGAGGCCAATCGCTCTCGAGCGAACTCCCACCGCTTCGCCTCGCGGAGCCGCAGGAGGCCTCATGAGGTCCACCAGAGTCGCCCGAATACCCATTCCTCGTAGCTCTCGGGACTCGACGCCCAAGTGTTCAAGCCCCAAGTTGCGTCTGGCTCGCTCACCCTCCGAACGACATCGGACCAACAAGCCGCTTACGATTCCTCCCGAAAAGAACTTCCCCATGATCGAAACTTTTATGAAAGGCGTCGAACGCCGAAATCCGCACGAAGACGAGTTCATCCAGGCCGTCTCCGAGGTCGTTCACTCCGTCTTCCCGCTCGTCGAACAGAGCTCGGCGTACAAAGATGCTCAAATACTAGAGCGCATCACCGAGCCCGATCGCATCATCATCTTCCGCGTCTCCTGGGAGGACGACAAGCGCAACGTGCGGGTCAACCGCGGCTGGCGTGTTCAGTTCAACCGATCGATCGGCCCCTACAAGGGTGGCCTTCGCTTCCATAAGAGCGTGAATCAGTCGATTCTGAAGTTCCTCGCATTCGAGCAAACATTCAAGAACAGCCTGACCGGTCTTCCGATGGGCGGAGGTAAAGGTGGCTCCAACTTCAATCCGAAGGGGAAATCGCCCCGCGAGATCATGCGCTTCTGTCAGAGCTTCATGAGCGAGCTCTTCCGCCACATCGGTGCGGACGCCGACGTTCCGGCCGGGGACATTGGAGTCGGTGGCCGGGAGATTGGCTTCTTGTTCGGCCAATACATGCGCCTCAAGAACGAGTACGAGGGCGCGATTACGGGCAAGGGACTGTCCTACGGCGGAAGTGCCATCCGCGAAGAGGCAACCGGCTACGGCGCGGTCTACTTTCTCGCGGAGATCCTCGAGGCCCGAGACGAGTCGGTTGAAGGCAAACGAATCGCGATCAGCGGGGCTGGCAACGTTGCCCTATTTGCTGCCGAACGCGCAATCGAGGAGGGCGCCAAGGTCGTCACCTTGAGTGACTCGGAAGGCTTCATCCACTGCAAGGATGGGCTCGATGCCGAGGCCCTCCGCTTCGTGCAAGAGCTAAAACTCGACCGGCGAGGTCGGCTCAGTGAGGTGGACGATGAGCTCCCGGGGGTCGAATACGTCGAGGGTAGGGCTCCTTGGGGCGTTCCCTGTGACGTCGCGATGCCATGCGCTACTCAGAACGAGCTCGATGGCGATGCGGCAAGCAAGCTGATTGACAACGGCGTTCAAGCGATCATCGAAGGCGCGAACATGCCTTCGACCGACGAGGCGATCCGACGGTTTCGCGAGAACGATGTGGTGTTTGCTCCTGGAAAGGCCGCGAACGCGGGCGGCGTTGCCGTGAGTGGGTTCGAGCAGTCCCAGAACGCCTCCCGTCTGAGCTGGTCGCGCACGGAGGTCAATGAGCGCTTGAAGGGCATCATGAAGACGATCCACCAGAAGTGCGCCGAAGAAATGGAGCGCGACCCGAGGATTGACTATGCAGATGCAGCCAACCGCGCAGGGTTTCGCAAGGTCGCCGACGCGATGCTCGCTCAAGGGGTGACCTAGTCACGCCTGCACGGGTCGCAGCGAATCACCTCCGCCTCTGTTGGGGATCGTACCGACCGGACTGAGGATAGCGATCGTCGCCAGCAAAAAGTTCCGGATGAGAGCGGCTTCCATGCCCGATCGCTCTCAGTCGAGCCTCCAGTGTTGCTCCAGGCGGTCCACCTGCTCCTGGGGATCCCCCTGGTATCGGATCACCCCGCGAGCCTCCATCGTGTCGACGAGCTGCTCGGCTTCGAGCTCGGAGCATCCCAGGAGATCGACGACGGCCGCTCGGAGATCCCCCTTGCCCTGCACATACCCCGCAGGCGGCGCGGCCCCAAACTTCGCAGCCAGTTGGCGTCTCAGCTCGATCAAATCAATTTCTTCTGGAACCACGAGCCTGTTTGTACGAGCTTCCATTCAGATTCGCAAAGCCCTTAGCTGAACCCGACGTCGACCCATGCATCAAGAGACCGTCAACGGCATCGTCATACTCGTCGCTCTCGGAGCCGCCGCCCAATGGGTGGCGTGGCGTCTGAGGATTCCGTCGATCCTCGTCCTGCTCGCCACTGGGTTCGTCGCCGGACCGGTGACCGGATGGTTCGAGCCTGACGCCGTCCTCGGCTCGGTCACGTTTCCGTTCGTCTCCCTTGCCGCGGCGATCGTGCTCTTCGAGGGCGGGCTCACCGCGAGTTGGGACGAGATCCGAGGCGTGGCCACCCCAGTGCGTCGCCTCATCATCATCGGGATCCCGATCACCTGGGTGACACTCTCGCTCGCCGCCTATCTCCTTCTCAGCCTCAGTATCGAGCTCTCGCTCCTTCTCGGCGCCATTCTCGTCGTCACCGGACCTACCGTCATCGGCCCGCTCCTTCGCCATGCCAGGCCACGCGGTTCCGTCGCATCCGTCCTGAAGCTCGAGGGCATCATCAACGACCCGATCGGCGCCATCCTCGCGGTGCTCGTCTTTCAAGCGATCAAGGCCGAGGAAGTCGAAGCCGCGTTCTCCGTCATGAGCCTCGGCGTTCTCCGAGCGGCGGCCATCAGCGCAGTGCTCGGATATGGCGCCGCCTTCGTCTTCCTCAAGTTTCGGGAGCGCGATCTCTTGCCCGCGTTCCTCCACAACGCGGTCGTCCTTCCCTTCGCGCTGGTCGTCTACGCCGGCGCGAATCAGGTGCAGGCGGAGTCCGGCCTACTCGCTGTCACCATCATGGGGATCGCGCTTGCCTCGCAGAAGAAGGTCGACATGGAAGCGAGCTTGGAGTTCACCGAGCATGCTCGCATTCTGCTCATCTCCATGCTCTTCATCCTGCTGACTGCGCGGATGCAGATTTCGGACATCACGGGTCTACCGCTGGCCGCCCTCGGTTTCATTGGAGTGGTCATTTTTCTCGCCCGCCCACTCTCGGTCTGGGTGTCGACTTTCCGCTCCGGTCTGACCAACAAAGAGCGGGCGTTCATCGGTGCGATGGCGCCGCGCGGGGTCGTTGCCGCCGCCGTTTCCTCTCTGTTCGCCTTGGAGCTCGTCGAATCGGGTCATCCCGAGGCGAGGTTGCTGATGCCGATGACCTTCGCGGTCATCGCCTCCACCGTGTTGGTGTCTGGCCTCTCGGCAGTTCCATTGGTCCGGCGGCTAGGTCTCGGGCAGCTCGAGCCGCAGGGCGTACTGATCCTAGGCGCAGACCGCGTCGGTCGCGCGTTGGCGGCAGCGCTTGCACGGCAGGGCCTCGACGTACTGGTGATCGATTCGGACAACATCAAGGTGGAGGAAGCACGCAAGCTCTCGCTTCGCGCGAAGAAGGGCGAAGTTCTTTCGCGACGCGTGCTTCGTGATCTCGACCTGGATGGCATCGGCCACTTTGTGGCGACGACTCCAAATGACGACGTCAACACACTGGCAGTCGCGCATTTCCGTCGCCTGTTTGGCGATGCAAACGTGCATCAGGTGCGGCCGAGCACCAAGCTCGGTCGACCGCTCCCCGAGTATGCCGGAGCGTTGCAGGCTCCTGCGATCGCTGCCGGTGCCACGCTCGACAAGCTCGACGCCCTGCTCAAGGCGGGCGGCAGAACCGCGTCGGTGGAGCTCGATGGCGCGCAGACGTTACAGAGCCTGCGTGAGCAGTTCGGGCCCGATTCCGCCCCGCTTTTCGCCGTGAGCGAGGACGACAAGCTCACTCTCATTCACCCGGACGACGAGCTCCCCGGAGAAGGCACGCTCGTCGTTCTCGCGCCCCCTTAGTGAGGACCTCCCGTTAGGGCCGATGTCCGAGATACGCTCGAACGGCACGCGGTGTCGGTTGGCGCTGGAGTGCTTTGACGAGCGCCCACCGCTCCTCCGACGGCTCCTCCAGAAAGTGGGTCTCGCTCCCTTCAAGAAACGCGATCGGAATTCCGTCTCGAAAGAGGATGCGGTTCCTGGTCGTTGCCGGGACGCGCCTTCCTGGCGTTAGAATCCCGACGAGGTTCAAGGGGTCCGCTGCGCTCACCGAGACCAACTCTCCCGTCGTGGCAGAGCGGCGTGCCTTTCGCAACGCCGGGATCGCTTCCGGCAGCGCATACTGCTCTCCTGCAAAGCCGGCGACGAACCGACCTCCTCGGATACGTCCCTGGGCCTCGAGGCGCCGGTAGATCCTCAGCAGCTCGTACCAAGGGGGGAGGTCGCCTTCCCGATCCATGAGGCGTCGAAAGACAACGCCCCAGCGTCGCAGGAGCGTCCAGGCGATGCTCTCGAGATCGCGCTCTTCCGACGCCTCAGGAAGGACCGACCAGCGGCCGGCTGCCTCCATGCTGTACGCTGCGACCGAGCGGCGACCTCGCCTCGGCCGTTTCGGATCGGGCGCCAGGAGCGCGCGAAGGCCGGTGAAGCCATCGGCAGTCACCAAACCGAGCGTGACCAGCTCTCCGAGTGCGACTTCGGTCTGCGTGGGCAGCAGGTCGGTGCTTCGCACGATGTCGTCGAAGAAGCTTGCGCCGGACAGCTCGAGGGCCTCGAGCACGGCCTGCGCGTCGCTCGACGCATCCTCCGCCGTAGCGGAACGAAACCTCCATGCAGCCGCTTCGGCTCGCCTCGTGAAGGCCAGGGGACTGGTTCGAATCGGGCTCGAGGCCCGGCCCTGCGGCGGCGTACGTCGGCTCCAGGTCACTCGACCCGACATGCACAGCTGGTCGAGCCAGCTTGGATCGTAGCCCTCCATCCGAACCGGAAACACGTCCGACTCCCAAGCCGCGGCGCCCGATTCGACGCCCTCCAACTGCTCGAGAATGGCGGCCAGGCCCTCGGGCCCCGTCATCCGCGTCCCGCTCGACGCATGCTGCCAGCTCATGAGGAAGCGGAGGAAATCAGCCGCGGTGACCGCTTCGATCTCCTTTCGAAGACGGTTCAGGGTGTAGCGGTGGATCCGCGCGAGCAATCCCCGCTCGCACCATTCGAGCTCGGCTGCGTTCGGTGTGAACGAACCCTGCAGTGCAAAGCCCTCGGCTTCGAGTGTCGCGAGGCTCGCGTCGATCGTGGCCGAATCGAGCTGCAAGAGCTCGCTCAGCCTCGCCGCGGTCACTGGACCCGAGGCCTGCAGCCGGCCGCGCAGCAGCTCGCTCGCGGCCTCGATCTCAGTCCAGGCCTTCGCCCTGAGGCGCTCGGGCACTACCACGGCGGTTTCCGCAATGCCAGCGGGCCACGCAGCACGGGCGAGAGGCAGCCGCTCTGCAGCGACCCAGAAGATCCGGTCGGCCGCCATGAACCGGGTCGCGCGGCCTCGCGCGCAGAGCACCTTTAGCCACTCGATCCATCCGCCCCGCTCGGCTTCCTCATCGCTTACCGCGTGGTGCAAGAGCAGCGTATCGTGCATTTCTTCGACATCGCGAGGCTCGGGCCAGGCCTCTTCTCGAGCTCGCTCGATCGCGGCCTCGTCGAGTGTTGCCAGGTCCGACGTTCGACTCGGGTCGAGCCAACGCCGTGACATGATCGCTTGGGTCCGACGCTCTTCTAGCGGAGCGTCGTCCAGGTAGGCATACGGATTCGCATTGAGAACCGACTGTGCGAGCGGGGAGGGCTCGGTCAGGTCGCGGGCGAGCAGTTGGAGCTCTCCGGCCTCCATGCGCATCAAGAGGGCCTCGAACCCGTCAATGTTCATCGCCTCGTGGAGACAATCTTCGATGGTCTGCTGAACCAACGGATGATCGGGGATCTCACGGTCGCCCGCCACGTTTTCTAGGCAAGCTACCTGGTCCGGAAAACAGAGTGCGAGAAGGTCGTCCGCCTGCATTCGTTGGAACTGCGGTGGGACTTTCTTCCCGCCTCGGAACCGAAGAAGCGCAAGTGATCGGGTCGCATTCCAACGCCAGCGAGTCTGGAACATCGGCGCATCGAGCATCGCCTGAACCAGGACTTCACGGACATGTTCGGGTCTCATGAAGCGGAAGACGTCCTCCAGGGGGAAACTATGGGTCGGCCCCAGTGACAGGATGATCGCATCTTCGATCGCTGCAGCCTGCAGCTCGACGTTGAAGCTGCGGCAGAAGCGCTTCCGAAGGGAAAGGCCCCATGCGCGGTTGATGCGGCTACCGAATGGCGCGTGAATCACGATGTGCATCGCACCGGTCTCGTCGAAGAACCGCTCGATGACGACTGTGTCCCGTGTCGGCATCGCGTCCAATGCCAAGCGTGCGCTCACGAGATACTCGGCGAGCTGCCTGGCCGCGACCTCGGGGATGGCCGTTTCCTCTCGAAGCCAGTCGATGGCCGCGTCTAGGTTTCGGTGTCGAGCGTCTATCCCTTCGCGAAGGGCGTTGACCGATTCCGAGAGAAGGTCCGTTCGAGCCGGCGCTTCGCCGAACCAGAAAGGAAGCGTTGCTGGCGCGCCTTTCGCATCGGCCACACGGACGACACCGGGTTGAACGCCGAGGATCTGATACGAGTGGTTGCCGAGCTGGAAGATGTCGCCGGTTGCGCTCTCGAGGGCCAGGTCCTCGTTCACAGTTCCGATCCGAAGCCCTTCCGGCTCGAGCCGAACTTCGTAGTCGAAGTTGTCCGGGATCGCGCCGCCGTTGGTGATCGCCGTCAGCCGTGCGCTTCGTCGGGGGCGGACCCGGCCGTTGACTTCGTCTCGGTGAAGATAGGCGCCCCGACGTCCGCGGCTGGTGGCAAAGCCCTCCGAGAGGACCTCCAGGACCCGGTCGAACCTCGCTTCGCTCAGGTCGCGGTACGGCCATGCCCGCCGCACCGAAGCCAGCAGGTCCCGTTCGGTCCATTCCTCGGCGGCTGCCACCGACGCGACGATCTGCTGGGCCAGAATGTCGGTGGATCCCTTCGGGACTTGGATCCGGTCGAGCTCGCCCCGACGCACCGAGCGCATGAGCGCTGCGCACTCGACCAGATCATCCCGGCTCAGGGGGAAGAGACGGCCCTTTGGTGTTCCCCCGTGCCAATGTCCCGAGCGGCCCACGCGCTGAAGGAAGGTCGAGACCGAATGCGGGGAACCGAGCTGGCAAACCAGGTCCACATCCCCGATATCGATTCCGAGCTCGAGCGAAGCCGTCGCGACCACCGCGCGAAGCTCGCCGGATTTTAACCGCTGCTCTGCCTCGAGCCTGTGGGCGCGTGCCAGGCTGCCGTGGTGAGCGGCGACGGCGTCTTCGCCGAGTAGATCGGCCAGGTGGCGTGTCACCCGTTCTGCAATCTTGCGCGTATTGACGAAGACCAGGGTGGTCGTGTGCTCACGGATCCTTGTTGCGAGTCGCTCGTAGATCTGATCCCAGACCTCGTGGGACATCACCGTCTCGAGTGGGGAGTCGGGAAGCTCGACGGCGACGTCCATCGCACGCTGGTGACCCACGTCGACGATCCGGCACGGGGGAGAGCTCTGCTCACCGCCGCGCGCGCCCACAAGGAAACAGGCGACTTCCTCGATCGGGTTCTGTGTGGCGGACAGACCAATTCGCGTGATGTCTCGGCCCACCAGCGCTTCGAGTCGTTCGAGTGAAAGGGCGAGGTGAGCGCCACGCTTGTTCGTGACCAGAGCGTGGATCTCGTCGATGATCACCGTGTCCACTCGGGACAGCATCCGACGTCCGCCCTCGCTCGTAAGCAGGATGTAGAGCGATTCGGGTGTGGTGACGAAGATGTGCGGCGGCTTCTTCACCATCTTCGTTCGCTGATAGGAGGGAGTGTCCCCCGTTCGCACTGCCGTGCGGATGTCGACGTCGGGGTATTCGAGCTCTTTCAGCGTCCCCCGAATCCCTTCGAGAGGCGCTCGGAGGTTCTTCTCGACGTCGTTGCTCAACGCCTTGAGCGGCGAGATGTACAGAACGCTCACGCGATCCTCGAGCTCGTCGCGCAGGCCGCGCTGCACCAGCTCGTCGATCGCGCAGAGGAACGCCGCCAGTGTCTTGCCGGAACCGGTCGGCGAGGCGATCAGGGTGTGCATGCCCTCTCGAATCGCAGGCCAGCCCTCGACCTGTGGCGGCGTCGGCTCTCCGAATCGCCGCTCGAACCAAGTGGCGACCGCTGGATGGAAGCCGTGGACCGGCATCCCTTCTGTGTAGCACCGGCTGCCCGGCCGTACAGTGGCGGGGAGCCATCCGACGGAGTCGGCCGGTGCCGAATGGAGAATTCGCAGTTGGGTTTGTAACCTACTGAGAGTAGCGGTGTTTTGAGGGGGGATCCTGTCCCAGGATGGCGGCGAGGGTGACGGCTTCTTGGATGGCGCTGGGGCTGCGAAGGGAACGTCGGAGGGCTCCCCCAAGCGATCTATCGCGCGCCAGGGGGCGTGGGGGTGGGGCGACTGCTTGGGCTTGGCCAACGCCGTGGATCGAGCGGAGAGCGGCCTCGAGGATCGGGTCGTGGAGGGTGGGCTGCGCGCCGGCGGCGAGCACGGCGGCGGCGATGATGAGGCGAGGATCCCCGTCGACCGTTTCGCCGCGACCGAGCGCTAGCGCTAGCTTCTCGGCCATGGCGTGCTCGGCATGAAGGTAGGCGAGGCCCGGGATGTTGAGGAGCTGGAAGCCGTCGAGCTCCGGCCATGGCCGTTGCAAGAGCACGTCGACCATGCCGTTGGCGACCGTGTGCAGGCTCTCCTCGGAGAGCCCCACCCAATCGCCACCAAGCGGCAGGTAGTACAGCCCGACGCCGGCGTGGTCGGCTTCCCAGCGTTCCCAGACGGCGTCGGCCTCGTCGTGATGGCCCAGATGGTGCAACACCCGGATGGCCATATGCAGGCGAAGACGCGCAGGGGGGTGCTCATCGATGACTCCACCGTCTTGAAAGATCGCGGCCGTGCGTTGCGGAGAGCCCGGGTTTTGGAACGCGCGCCGCATCGTTTCGACGTACGCCGGACCCAGCATGATCGTCCCCAGGGTGTCGGCGAACACCTCGGGGAGCCATGCGCCGAAGAGCCCTCGAAGCCAACCGGGATCGAGCTCGCGCTCCGACATCGGTATGGCAACCTCCGATGGAAGCGATAGTCGCGTTCGCAGGTCGCCTTCGATGCTTTCGAGACTGTAATAGAAGTCGTGCGCGACCTCGTGCGCGATGGCTGGCCACTGCCAAACCTCGGACTCAAAGCGGGCGGGGATGCGCAGCGGAGCGACGCGCGTCGAGGCGAACCGCGGGGCGATCGATAGGTCCCAGTCGCCTCGGATCGCAAACGGCTGGCTGGTCCTCAGGTTCAGCCCTTGGGCGCGCGCAAACTCGAGAATCGGGCGGTAGCAGGCATCCGCCATCGCGTCCGCGTCCGCGAGGATGGCCGCCCGGCCCGCCGTGCGCTGGCGCGCCATGGCCGTTAGCTGCGCCAGAAGCGCCTCGAGACCCTCCACCAGCGCCATGTCCTGGATGATCGTCGAGAGCGTCGGCGTGCCACCGAGCGAGCGCTCGAGGCCTCCGACGCGCTGCAGGAGGTCGTCTCGCAGGACGGGCCGCAGGCGAACCAATCGTGGGTCCAGATCGACGCGCGCGAGCAGTCGCTCGGTCTCCGCACGAAGCCTGACGACGCGCTCTCGAGCGGCTTGGAGGAAGTCCGTCTCCGTAGGTTTCTTCCTGACCTGCTCCTTCGGCGCGGGCGCGCGAGGCTGCCTGACCGCGCGAGGCGACGTTGCCGGAGGCTTCACTTCGTCGGCTTGCTTCGATGGCTGCCGCTCGGCGCGTTCCTTGCGTCGATCCCACCAGCGCTTGAGTAGCGGGTAGAAGATGTAGATCAGGAGCGCGATCTCGCCGATGTGCTCGCTGACCCAAGGAGGCATTGTCGCTCAGCTCTTCCTCGGCCGGTAGACGAGCCGCTTCGGCTGAAGCGGGCCTTGGCCTCGTTTCGAGATGAGTTCGGCCACGATGAGACGCGCCACGAACGTCCGCGGCTCCGCAAGGAGCTCGCTCGGGGATCGGAGCTTAGGCTTGGTCGTCATCGTCCGAGCTACCGGTGGCCTTGCCGATCGCGTCTCGCATGTCGGTATCGGCCGCCACGTTGCGGATGTTGTAGTAGTCCATCACGCCGAGATTGCCTTCCTTGAGCGCCTCCGCCATCGCCTCGGGAATCCGGGCCTCGGCTTCGACCAAATGGGCACGCATCTCTTCGACCTTGGCGCGCATCTCCTGCTCCGCTGCCACCGCCAGGGCGCGGCGCCCTTCCGCACGCGCTTGGGCGACCTGCTTGTCGGCCTCGGCCTGCTCGGTCATGAGCTTCGCGCCAATGTTCGTCCCCACGTCGACATCCGCGATGTCGATCGAGAGGATGTTGAAGGCGGTGCCGCTGTCGAGACCCCGTGCCAGCACGTTCTTCGAAATGCTGTCCGGATTCTCGAGTACCTCCGCATAGGTCATGGCGGAGCCAATCGTGGAGACGATCCCCTCGCCGACACGGGCGATGACCGTTTCCTCGGTCGCGCCGCCGACCAGACGATCGATGTTCGAGCGCACCGTGATCCGCGTGACGACGAGAAGTTGAATGCCGTCTTTTGCGACCGCCGTGATCTTCGGAGTCGTGATGACCCGAGGGTTGACGCTCGTTTGAACCGCTTCGAGGACGTCGCGGCCGGCGAGGTCGATTGCCGCCGCTCGGGAGAAGTCGAGAGCGATGCCGGCCTTGTCGGCGCTGATGAGC
>CBDUCC010000032.1:0-16512 GCA_965365555.1 uncultured Myxococcales bacterium
CAAGCCCGTGCGTCAGGTCATCGAAGAGATGGTGAGCGAGTACATCGACGCCGTGGAGCGTGTGTCCGGGCTGCTGACCGACGTCGACTGACGGCTACTCTGCGCCGCTGCACTGGTCACGTAGGCTTCGCGCCTTCCTGGCCTGCCTACCGCTTCGGTTGGCGCGAAGGTATCGCGACGCGAGCTCGCACCCTTCCTCGGTCGGGCCGAGCAGAAGGCCGAGCCGACCCAAGGCGACCGGCATTGGCTCCTTTGCGGCGATGGCCTGCCGCAGGGCCGCCTCGGGAGAGCGCTCACGGCCCTCTTCGATGTCCGCCTGCAACAGTGCGAGATCCGGATCAGCGGGCCGAATCGCCGCCGCCTGCTTCGCGTACCGGACCGCCAGACCCCGCTTCTCATCCGCGAGTGCGAAATGCGCTTTGACGACCAGCTCCCAGACCTGCACCTCCGGGCTTGCTGAAAGCGGATTGCCCTCTGCGTCGACCGCCTTCATGGCGCGCTCGAGGCTGTTCTCGGCGCCGAGCTTTCGTCGGCCGTAGACCTGGGCGAGCGCGACGCCCGTGTCGGCCAGTCGAGCGTCAGCTCCGTAGCGCTTTGCCAGCTGGAAATAGCTCATCGCGCGCGGGTAGTCCTCGGCCTGTAGACAGACGCGCGCCGCGGCGAGGCGAAGTGGGACGTTCTTGCCGTGCCGAGCGACCGCGGCGCGCATGGCGGTCATCCCGCTTTGTCCTGCGCCAGTGCGAATGAGATAGCGAACCCGTTCGGAATCGGCACGAAGATCGCGAACGTTGAACTGGTCCATCTGTTGGACGATCTCACCCGCCCTCGCGAAGTCGCTGGAGTCTATCAAGAGCGCGACGAACCCCGACAGCGCCCGTGGCTCGGCCGGGTTGAGCTGAAGAGCGCGCTCGTAGCTCTCTTTGGCGGATTCTGTCGAGCCCACGGCCCGGGCCGCGTCGCCCCGAAGCGCGTACAGGCGCGGGTCATCCGAGCTAAGCTCCACCGCTCGATCGAGCGCGGAGAGGGCTTCCGACGAGCTTCCCTTCGCGAGAAGCACCCGCGCGTGGCTTCCGTGAGCCCAGCCCTCGCCATCGAACGTCTCGAGGGCAGTTGCGGTGATCTTTTCCGCATCGGCGAGTCGACCGCTGGCAATCCATGCCTGCGCCGCGCGATCGACGAGCGATAGGTGACCTGAATGAGCGGAAAGAGCGGTTTGGAGCACTTCGATGGCCTGCTCCTCGTCGCCTTCTTCGAGCAGGAGCCCAGCCCGAGCGTTGGCTGCGAGGACGCCCCAATCGCTGTCGCCAAGTGTTCGCTCGTACAGCTCCATCGCACGGGTGCGCTCATCGGCGCGTGAAGAAGAACTCAGCAGCTCGGCCAACACGAAGGCACGAAACGGAGGATCGGCTTCCTTGTCCGGGCCGTAACCCGCGCCGCTCAGCGTCGCTAGACCGGCTCGCATGTCACCACTCTGCGCGTACCACCAGGCGATGACGTGAGCACGTGTGAAGAGATCTGCGCTCGGTCCGCTCGAGAGCCTCTTGAGCACACGCTTTGCATCTTCAGTTCGTTGGAGCGCGAGCAGAAGCTGTGCCGTGCTCACTACGAGCGTTTCGTCGACCCGCAGCTCCGGCTCGGCAGCGGCAAGGGCGTATCGGTAGGCCTCCCCAATCGCGCCCCGACGGAACGCGGTCATGCCTTGGACGTAGTTCGCCCAAGCTTTGTGCAGGATCGCGGCATCGTCGTCGTCGAGCACGTCCTTCGCGAGCGCGACCGCCTCGTCCTGGCGGTCTCGTTCGAGGACCAGGATGCGCGCACGGGCGATCCGGGTGGCCGATGTGTCTTCGCTGACTTGGTCGAGCACTGCGATCGCCGCGTCGCGGCCCTCGGTCTTGGCGGTCACGAGCGCGAGAAGGGCGAGCGGCTCCGGAGCGCCGGGTCGGACGTCCGCGACCTTCTTCGCGTCTTCGAAGGCCTGGCCCCATTGCCCCCGCGCCACCGCGGTCAATGCGCGCCCTCTGAGGAAGGCATCGGCTTGATCGGTGTACTTCGCGGGTCGTTCGGCCTCACCGTGGGCCGCGCGTGCATCGCCTTCTGCGAGGAAGGCATACACCCTTGCGATACGTTGGTCCGGGTCGTTCGGGTCGACCACCTCGGCAAGGAGCGTTTCGGCCTGATTCAGCTTGTCGGGGTCGCCTCCGAGTGCGGCGGTCGCCAACAGACTGGCGCGGACGCTTGGGTCGGGCTCGCTTCGGAGCATCCCGAGTGCCGTTTCGATCCTGTCCGGGCTGGCGTCGTTGATGACTTCATCGAGCGCCGATTCGAGCCGCGCGTCCCGAATCCATCCGAGGACCACATGTGCCGCGAGAAAGAATAGGAGCGCTGCGATTCCGGCCGCGGTCAGTCTTCGGACCCGCCGCTTGAGCGCCTCCTTCGGAGGCAAGACGATCTGGTCGACCGGGTCGATCGACGGCTGGGCCTCCTCGACTTTGAACAGATCCGACGGTTCCTTGCGTGAGCTCGTGTCCTTGTCGGCCACCGTGCACCCCTCCCCGACGCAGTGCGCCCTTGGCTCCGTATTGTCGCGTCAATCCACCCGAGCGCGCAAGTCTACGGATCAGATCAAAAACGGAATGATCGCACGACGGTTCTTCGGGTAGTCGCTGAAGTGCTCCTTGTACCAGCGGTGGTTTGCGAACGCGCGAGGAACGAGGTTTGTCGCTGTAAACCAGGCGAACACCCAGGCGGGCACGGTCCATGCCGCGAACGCGAACCCGATCCATTCGACGATCTCACCGAGGTAGTTCGGACTCGAAACGAAGCGATAGAAGCCCCCGAAGGGAATCTTGTATCCGCTCTCACCAGGCTTTCGCAAATTCAGCAGGATGGCGTCCGAATGCTGGTTGATGCCGTACCCCGCGAAGAACACGATGATGCCGATGATGAACCGCGGGTCGGAGAGCCAGGACGTGTTCAGCAAGTGGGGGGACAGCTCGGTGATGGCGAATGCGTTCGTCGCGCCGTTGGCGATGTTGAACGCAAAGGCCAAGGTACCCGTGACCAGGGGCTTTTGCTTGTGACCGCCTCGCATTCGAAACGGATAGATGAACGAGCGGTAGACGTAGTGCAGCATGTACATGCCGAGCAGAATGAGCGGCACCGTTTGAAACGCATTCTCGGAGCGAAAGTAGAGCACCGCGAACGCGATGGGTGAGGGGGCCTCCATGATCACCCACAGTGCCCGTGCGTTGACGGTCGGACCCCAGCCTGGACGGAGGTGCCGGCCGTACGGTGCAGTGATGAAGGAGAGAAGCACAAAGCTCACGACGCCGAGGACGACCACCCCGAGCACGGTCCAGGTGTAGAGTGGATGCGTCTGCAGGGATTCGCTGAAGGCTTCGGTGATGGGCATGGATCTCGCGGCCATTCTGCGCTGGGCGTAGACTCGACCGGTGGCCCCTAATTGGTTCATCGCGTTCCCGATGCAAGTGGAGGCTCTGGTGATCCCCCCGGCGCCACCGCGCGTTCGGGTCTTCACCGAGGGCGACCTTCACGTCACCCTGGGCTTCTTCGGCCCGGTGCAGGCTTCGGAGGCGCTAGTGGCCTGGCAGACGCTCGACCGCTTCCAGAGCTTGCGCCGGGTCGATGGGACGTTCCGCTCCGTCCGACCGCTCGGCCACCGGAGGAAGCCTTCGGCCCTCTCCGCTCTGATCGAGGAGGGTGCGCCAGCCTTGGCCTCCATGATCTCGGGGGCCCGAGCACCTCTGCTCGAAGCGGCCGGGGCGCCTCCCGACGATCGGCCACCGTTGCCACACATGACGATCGCCCGCATCCAACGTCGCGCCAGTGCCGCGGAGCGCCGACATGCCCTCGACTGGGCCAAGGCGCTCGACCTCTCGAGTGCTCGGTTCACAGCGTCCGAGGTGGCGCTCTACACCTGGTCCCCCGACCGCCAGTCGCAGCTTTTCCAAATCGTCGAGCGCCGGACACTCGCCACCTAAAAGCTGGCCTTTTCGAGGCAGATCGGGTTCAATGCGATTCGTTAGGCGAACCGCGCAATGTGGAAGAAGGTAGTCTTTGGTACGGTGACGGCAGGCTTCCTCAGCTATGCCGTTTGGTTTTCGTGTTTCAGCAGTGCGCCCCATGAGGTCGAGTGGGAGGTGGCGAACCGCGTCATCGACGTGCTGCAGCGCTCGGGCTTCGACCAGGTCGTCCCGATCGTCGACGGTCGTGACGTCGAGCTACGCGGGCACGTCGCCGATGTCCGAGACGCAGATCGCGCGGAGCGGATCGTGGGCATGATTCGGGGGGTGCGCATCGTACGCGCGAACATGATCGTCAGCCGCTCGGATGGCGGTGGGGGAGGTGACAGTTGATCTATCTGATGCTGCAGATGCTCAGCGCCCTGCTGATCGCTGCCTTGTTCGGGGCCGCGCTGCTCTGGCTGACCCAGGTGCTCTGGGGCCGGCTTGTGGCCCCGGTCCGGTCGCGGACCTTGGCATACGAGATCGAGGAAGCGCGGACCGACCTCATCACGCAGGACCAGCGGATTCGCGCGCTCCACAAGGAGCTCGAGGCGGCGCAGGAGCAGACGGACGCGCTTCAGCGCGCCAAACGGCAACTCACCGCGACGCTCGACGCTCGCAATCGAGCTCTTCACGACGCCAACACGAAAATTTCGCTGCTCGAGCTCGACGCGCATCCGTCTTCGCGGGAGTCGGCCGAAGACCTCAGGCGAGAGCTCCGGCTCGCCGTCGCCGAGCGCGATGACGCTCAGAGCGCATTGCGTCACTCGGAGACCCGAAGCGAACGCCAGCGCGCGGAGCTCGAGGTGCTGCACGGCATCCACGAGCGCATGCTCGACGACATCGAGAATCTGAAGGCTCGTCTTTCGGAGGCGGAGCTCGAGCTCAAGACTAGCGGTGAATCGCGGCCCCCGGCCTGGGTCATGGTTCAACCGTATGGTCCGCGTGACGACCTACAGCGGCTTCAGGGCGTCGATCCGATCCTCGAACGGAATCTCAACCGGCTCGGCATCTATCACTTCCATCAGATCGCCCGCTTCGAGACGTCGGACGTCGAATGGCTCTCGGAGCACATCGATGGCGTTCCGGAGCAGACGATTCGCGACAGCTGGATCGCCGATGCCTCTCGTCTTTCCGGGGGGCGGCAGCCCCAGAACTGAAGCCTTCAAGACGCCGCTTCGAGCGCACGATCGGCGAGATGGGTGAGCACGATCCGCGCGCTCTCGAGATCCTTGGCGAGTCTCTCGACCAGGGGCGCTGCGCCCTCGATGGAGCTGATCGCTTCGAGACCGCTGCACGTGGTGCCGACTCTGCGCACTCCGAGCTGCTGACTACTGCCCCGTACCATGTGTGCGGCTTGGTGAATCGCCTCTAGATCCTGGGCGGCCAGGGCCTCCCGCATGTTCGCGATGCTCTTCTCGGCAGTGAGGAGAAAGCTGTCGATGACATCGCAGAGAAAGCCCGGCTCTTCCTCCTCGAGCTCGAGAAGCTGTGAAGTCACCGAGGTGTCCAGTCCGTCCGGCGCGAACGCCGTCGGATTGGCCGACGGTCGCGCTGCCCAGCGGAGCAGCGCATGCTCCAGCTGCTTCTGCGTGAACGGCTTCGAGAGGTAGTCATCCATGCCGGCAGCGAACGCGGTGCTTCGATCCCCCTGCATAGCGTGCGCCGTGAGCGCGATGATCGGGACTCGTGGTGCGCCGGTCTCCAGCTCGCGCGCTCGCTGTTTTCGTGCCGCCTCGTACCCATCCATCCGGGGCATCTGGCCGTCCATGATCACGGCAGCGTACTCGTGCTGGTCTCGAAGCGCATCGAGCGCGGCGATGCCGTCGCCGACGATGTCGACCTCGTATCCGAGAGCGTGTAGATGGGCTTGGACAACCTTCTGATTGATGCTGTTGTCTTCTGCGACCAGCACGCGCATGCCGTTGGAGCAGAGCTCGCGAGGCGACGGTGCGGGCATCGAGTTTCGTTCGGGACCTTCCAGGACCGGATCGAGCGAGTTGCTCTGGTTCAGGGCCGCAAGAAGTGCGGAAATGATCTTGGTCCGCCGAATCGGTTTTTCAACGTGCACCTGAATGCCCGCTTGCTCGAGCTCGCTGACTTCGTGCTTGTGCGAGCAGACCGCGATCGATGCGCTACCCCGCGCGGTGGCCGCCTGACTGAGCTCCTGAGCGCGATTCCGCCAGTCGCTACCAAGACTTCTCAGATCGATGAGAACGACATTTGGGAACGGTGCCGTCCGGAAGGAGCGCAGTGCACCATCGAAATTGGTCACCGCCGTCGCGCTCATCCCCCAGCGGTCCAGTTGGGCCAGCATGGTCTCGCGGGCCCGCCTGTTGTTTTCGACCAGAAGCACTCGCATTCCGCCCAGAGCATCCGTTACGGCCTTGAGGTCCTCGGTGAGGCGCTCCTCGAGCTCGAATCGGACATCGAAGTGAAAGGTGCTGCCCTCTCCGACCGTACTGTCGAGCTGGAGCTGCCCGCCCATCAACTCGACGAGCTGTCGGCAGATGGGAAGACCAAGTCCCGTTCCCCCGTATTGCCGAGTTGTCGATGCGTCCGCCTGCGAGAAGGGACGAAAGATGCTCTCGGATCGGTCTTCGGCGATCCCGACGCCCGTATCGGACACGCGTATATCGAGGGTTGCGTATGCACTGCTGAGCTCGAGCTGTTTGACGGCAATGACGACCTCGCCGCGCTCGGTGAACTTGATGGCGTTGTTGACCAAGTTCGAAATCACCTGCCGGAGACGAAGCGGATCACCGCAGATCTCGCGGGGGACCGCGGAGTCGACATCGGTAACCAGCTCGATTCCCTTCGCATGCGCAGCCGACGCATAGTTCATCGCGATCTCTTCGATCATGATCACCAAGTTGAAAGGCACGGATTCGAGGCGCATCTCGCCAGCTTCGACCTTCGAGAGGTCGAGCAGGTCGTTGACGATTGCCAGCAGCGACTCCGCGGACTTGTTCACCTCGTGCAAGTATTCGGTCTGTCGCTTGGGGAGGGATCTCGAGTCGATCAACTGAAGCAAGCCCAAGATCCCGTTCAACGGGGTGCGGACTTCGTGGCTGACGTTCGCGAGGAATTGGCCTTTGGCCTGTGCGGAGGCAAGCGCCGCGTCGCGCGCAAGCTCGAGACTTCGAGCCTGCTCCGTCGCAAGCTGCCGCATCGCTACGGCTTCTTCGGCTTCGGTATGCAGAGTCAACATGAGCTCGCGACGAGACCAAAGCACCAGTCCGCCGACGATGGTTGCCGCCCATAGGTGAAACAGAGCGAGGCTCACGTCCGCCTGGGGATGACCCCAAGCAAGAGGTATCCAGCCGACGAACACGATGCCGATCATGACTGCGTACATCGAGAAGCGATATAGAAGCGCCCCTGCGGCCACGATCGAGATCGCCAAGGTGGTCGTGTTGCTCAGTGCGCCGCTGACCGCAAACATCGTGAGGCCGAGGCCTGCCGCGATCGAGATCGTTGCGATCGAGATCGGTGTATCGAAACGAGGATCATCCTCTCGCATCGATGACCAGGTCAGCAACACCAGGGCCGAGGCGATCCCGCAGATCAAGACGTGCGGGGCGTTCGGTGTGAAGGGCGGAGCGACGAGGAACATCAGCGCTGCGGCTGCGTAGATCACGGAGAGCACCGGGAGCATGTGAGAAAGCGCTCCGAGCGAGCGGAGCCGTGTCTGCTCGTCGCGCTTGCGCTTCTGATCGAGTTGCTCGTCCATCCCCATTAAACAACGTGCCTCAGCGGCCCGGCGTTGTCACAACGTGACCCGAAAAGACGACGATTCCGGCCCTCAAAAATGCGATTCAGTGCTTTTAGGCGGACCGTTTTCTGACAAGGTTCGAGGGATGAGCGAACGGGCCGAGACGAGTGCCGAGCTGAAAAAGCTGGCCGAGCAGATTCGGTACCACGAGGCCGCCTACCGTGCAGGGCAGCCCGAGATTCCAGATTCTGCGTTCGACGAGCTCCTCGAGCGGTATCAGGAGCTTGCCGACCAACTCGGCCTCGATCCCTCCGAACGCCTCGATGCCCAGCCCGGAGAGGACCACACCGCTGGCTTCGAAACCGTGGAACACCGGGTGCCGATGCTCTCGCTCGAGAAGCTGTCGCCGAACCGACGCGACAGCAATGGCGAGCCGATGCCGTTCTCGGAGCAGCTCGGCGCCTGGTACCGGCGCCGCCAAAAGGAGCTCGAGGTCGATTCGGTGCCGCTCATCGTCGAGCCCAAGGTCGATGGCATCTCCGTCTCTCTTCTCTATGTCGATGGCTCCCTCGAGCGCGCCGTCACCCGGGGAGACGGCCGACGTGGGGATGTCATCACTCCGCAAGTAGAGCGGCTCGGCACCGTACCCGTGGAGCTCGACGATCTGGACACCGGTTCGCTCGAGATTCGTGGAGAACTCTACTGGCCGCTTTCCGCGTTCGAGCGATTCAATGCCACGCTCGAGAAGCCTTTGATCAATCCGCGGAATGGCTGCGCCGGGATGATGAAGCGTAAAGATCCGGCGGGTCTCGAGCAGACGGGTATTCGCGCGTTCCTCTACCAAGTCGCTTGGGACGAGGGGCTTTCGCTGCCCACCACGCAGGCGGAGACGCTCGCATGGCTCGCCGATCGAGGCGGCGAGGTGTACCTCGACGAGGTCTACACCACCGACTCGGACGAGGACGCACTTCGCTACTGCGAGGAGTACGACGCCCGTCGAGCTTCGCTCGACTTCGACATCGACGGCATGGTGATCAAGATTGACGGCCTCGCGCTCTATTCGCGTCTTGGTGCGACCGGCCATCACCCACACTGGGGCATCGCGTACAAGTTCCCACCCGAGCGAAAGCCGACGAAGCTGCTCGACATCCAAGTCTCGGTCGGAAAGTCGGGAAAGCTCACACCCGTGGCGATTCTCGAGCCAGTGTTCGTCTCTGGCACCACCGTAAGCCGGGCATCGCTTCACAACTTCGTCGAGCTCAAACGCAAGGACGTGCGCGTCGGAGATACGGTGCTCATCGAGAAGGCCGGCGAGATCATTCCCCAAGTGGTCGAAGTCGACAAGAGTCAGAGACGGCGCGGAGCGAAGCGCTTCGTGCCTCCCGCGTCGTGCCCGACTTGCGGTACCGACGTGGTGAGCGAGGAGATCTTCGTCTACTGTCCCAACCCGGCCTGTCCGGACCAGGTTCGCGAGCGGCTGCGGCACTTCGCCAGCCGCGACGCGATGGATATCGATGGAATGGGGGAGGTGTTGGTCGATCAGCTCGTCGACAAGCTCGGGGTTCGCTCGCCAGACGATTTGTTCCGCTTGGAACTCGATGCTTTGGCCTCCCTCGACAGGATGGGTACGAAGAGCGCCGAGCGCGTCCGGGCCGGACTCGAGGAGGCGAAGGGGCGGGGGCTGGCCCGCGTGTTGAACGGCCTGGCCATCCGACATGTCGGGGAGACGATGGCGGAGGATCTAGCAGCGTACTTCAAGACGGGTGACGCGTTGCTCGAGTTTGCCGCGCGTTATGCCGCCGAGGACGAGGAGGCCATAGAGAGGGTTGCGCCGGCCAAGTCCACCGAGCGCGGCGCGATCGACGGACTCGCACGGAAGTCCGCGGACAGTATCTTCCACGAGCTCGATTCGCCGGCGGTCAGGCGCGTCTTCGAAGGGCTGGCGGAGGGGGGCGTGAGCTTGAGCGTGCAGTCGGCCGATGTCCGCGAGGTGGCCGATGTTGCCGGCAAGACCTTTGTGCTGACCGGAACCTTGCCAACGCTGAAGCGCACCGAAGCGACGAAGCTCATCAAGGCTGCGGGCGGGAAGGTATCGGGTTCGGTTTCCAAGAAGACCGATTTCGTCGTCGCCGGCGACGAAGCTGGGAGTAAGCTCACGAAGGCCGAGGCGCTCGGTGTCGCCGTGATTGACGAGGCGGCCCTGCTCGAGCTGCTCGGTCGCTAAGGAGCGAGTGCGGGAAGGGCGACCGCCAAACGGCGGAGCGCTTCCTCGATCTGCGGGCGCGCGGTGGCGAAGCTGAAGCGCACGAAGCCCTCGGCGATGTCGCCGAAGTCCCGACCCGGTCCGAGTGCCACGTGTGCGTGCTCGAGTAGATCGAAGCAGAGGGTGAGTGAGTCCCGTTCGAGGTGCCGCATGTCCACCAGCGCGTAGAAAGCGCCCGGCGGGTCGATTGGGATCGAGAGCCCCATCTCCCGGAGGCCATCGATCAACACTCTCCGGCGAAGTGCGTACTCCGTGCGCATCATCGAGACGTGGTCCGCGCCCCGTTCGAGCGCAGCCACACCGGCCTCTTGAACGAACTGCGAGGTAGAGATGAAGAAGCTCTGCATCATGCTCTGCAGCGGGCGCATCGCCTTCGTCGGGCCGATCAAGTACCCGAGTCGAAAGCCGGTCATTGCATAACGCTTCGAGAAGCCGTCGAGCACGTACGTATCTTCGCTGAAGCCGAGCGGAGACGTGACCTCGGCTCCGTCGTAGGTCAGGCCGTCGTAGATCTCATCGGACAGGATCGGAACACCGAGGTCCGCCAGCGCCTCGACCACTTCCCGCGGCTGCACGGCGCCCGTCGGGTTAGCGGGCGATGCGAGGAAGATCGCCTTGGTGCGAGCTGTCACGGCCGCACGAACCTTCGCAACGTCCATGATGAAGCCATCTTCGGGTCCCGTCGGCACGAATACGGGCCTGCCTCCGCACGCAGCGATCATGTTCGGGTAGCAGGGGTAGTGTGGCGTCGCGAGAACCACCTCGTCACCCGTCGAAACCAGGAGATTCAGGCAGAGCAGAATGGCCGGAGACGTCCCACTCGTGACCAGCACCTGGTCCGGGTCCACGGCGACCCCACGGCGAATCCGGCACTCGTTCGCGATAGCCTCGCGGAGGCTGTGGAGTCCCCGACTGTCGGTGTAGTGCGTCTCCCCGGCACGGAGAGAGGCGATCGCTGCGTCCACCGCCGCCGGCGGCGCGTCAAAGTCTGGTTCTCCAACCCCCAGTTGAACGACGTCCACGCCTCTCCGAGACATCGCCATGCCGCGCTCCATCACTTCCATCGCCAGGAATGGCGCGACCTCTTCCGTACGCTCTGCGAACATTCGCCGATGCTCTAGATTGCTAACTGCTTGAAATCTAGCCGCTTCTGTCGCGCGAAAGGGCTTGCCGCAGCGCGTAGCGGCCGGGATGAGGCGCGAAAGTCTTTGAATATCGAGTGCTTAAGGGTATGCAGCCTGTCCGCATGGAGTCACTCGTCGTCACCGTCATCGGCAAGGATCGCCCAGGGCTGGTCGAATCGGTTTCCGCCGTCGTCGAGGCGAACGGAGGCAGCTGGGTCGAGAGCCGGATGAGTCGCCTGGCCGGAGAGTTCGCCGGTATTCTTCGAGTGAGCGTCCCGGGCGATCAGGCGGATGCGCTGACCAAGGGACTGGAATCGCTCGAGTCGGATGGGCTTCGGGTCGTCGTCGAGCGCGGAGTGGAAGAGGCCGAGGCGGAGGGCTACCTCATCGTGCTCGACCTCATCGGTAGCGATCGGCCCGGCATCGTCCACAAGATCTCGGAGGCGCTTGCCGACCGCAACGTCAACGTCGACGAGCTCAATACCGAATGCGACGGTGCGCCCTGGTCTGGGGACACCCTTTTCAAGGCGACCGCACGGCTTCGCGCGCCGAACGACCTAGACCTCGATCAGCTTCGAGAAGGCCTCGAGGCGATCGCCGGTGATCTGATGGTCGACATCACCATCGGAGAGGCCGAGTAGGGCGCTGGCGCGCGCCCTTGGATATCGGCGCAGCAACCGCCTGGCTGCGTCGGCCTTCTCCGCGTGGGTCATCCACATCCGCAGCGTGGCGAAACGGTACACCGCGCGAAGATTCGGTAGTAGCGCGAGATAGATCTGCCAGGAGCCATCATACGCAGCAGCGTCGAGCGCAAAGGCGAGCTGCTCGTCCTCGACGGATCCGTTCGCATCCCCGCCGCGCACCGCGAGAAGGGCCCGCACCAGTCGGTCGACGGCGTGCCCGGTGCGAGCTGGCGGACTGGTGCCGATCGGGTTGAACGACTTGCGATGCCTCGTCCAGCTCTTCTGCCAGCGCTGATCCCAGGCGTAGAGCAGGGCGTTATCGAAATGTGCCAGCGCGACGAGGCGGCTCCATTCCATGCACTGCCGGACCGTGCGACTGGCGCGTAGATTCACCTCGCGAACCTCATCACGCGTGACGGGGGCTCGTTGGGCTCCGAACCGTTGTTCCATCCAGGAGAGCTCGGCCGGGAACTCGTTCGCAGCGATCTGCAAGGGGTAGCTCGGCTGCTTGCCGAGGTCGATAGCGATGTCTTTGAGGTCGTCGAAGATCTGAAACGCGGCGAGCAGATAGCCCCAGCGTCGAATCGCAGCCGTGTGCGCCGCCGGATCAAGTCCGAGCAACCGCGCACGGAGATCGAGCCAGAGCATCATCACGATGTTGTTCTTGCGGTAGAAGTGCCAGGCCGTGCTTTGGAGACCTAGACGGTCGGCGCGATGCTCAGGTGCACGCTCGCAGAGCTCGACTTCGTCGAGATAGGTCTGAAAGCAGTGGTGCAGGAACAGGTGTGTGGCCTGGGCGATGTCGGGGTCTGCGGCTCGAACGCGGTCGTCGATCGCATCGGCGAGCTCTTGGAGGACGCCGAACAGCGACGCGAGCGACATCCCAAACTTCGTTGGGCGCGCCTCGGCATCGATCTCGGCCTGCACCAGGTCGTCCAGGTCGAGATCAGCGAGTGGGCGTTTCGACGTGTCACTGCGGTACGCCGCGCGGATGATGCACCCCGCCCGCGCGAATCCTCCCGTCGCGGCCGCGAGCTCATCGAGAAACTCGTCTGCGAGTTGCATGTACAGGAACGCGAGGTCGGCAAGACCGACCTTTGTGGACCACGGAACGCCTGCAGCTCCCTTGAACCCGAAGTTGTCGACCAGCGGGCCGATCTGCTCGATCGCGAAAAACGTCTCACGAAGGGCGGGATGCTCCAAGACGAGACGTGGTACGCGCGCCCGAATCCGACGCCGACGGGCCCAGTAGAAGGGAAGCATGGCTCCATGCCTGAAGAAGTCTCGGTTCTGCTCGATCCGCTGACGTGCCATCGTTCGAAACGGTTGCTGACTCCGCCAACGCTCCCACTCTTCGGTCAGTCGCGAGCGCTGCTCGGCGTTCGAAGGTTCAGCCGGGGCCGGTTCCGGGTGCAGCAGGATGGCAGTCTCGTACCGCATGAGCGCGCCGTTTGCGCCGCGTTCGTCCGAAGTGGCCTCCACGAGTCGCGCCTCCCACGCAGCGAGCTTGTCCGCGAGGCGAGCGTCCGAGTCGCTCTTCCGGCTCGGCCCGCCGGTGTGAAGCAGGGCGAGCCGTGCGCTGAGCACGTCTTCGAGCTCCCGAGTTACCGCCGAGGTCGCATTGATGTCGAAACGCAGATAGGGATGCTGCTCGAGGATCCCCTCGATGCGGGCCAGTGACTCGCGCTCGTCGGCGGAGAAATGGGGCATCATCACGTGGGTCAGAAGAGCCATGCTGCAGTCGGGGTTTTGACACGTGCATGGATGGGCTCCAATTCCGTGCGGCGAGGTGTTAGGGTCAGCGTTCCGTTCATGGCAAGAAGCGGCCGAAAATCCAGGTGGTATCAACCCTTCCGTCGATTCGCGATGGCCACCGAGAACGCTCTCGAGCTTGCTCGTCTTGGACACTTCACCGATCTCGAGCATGCCCCGTACAAGGTGGCGCAGGAGATGCCCATCGCGCGTCTGCGCCGATACGGCGGTGACGAGGAGCAGCCCGAGGTGGCAGCTCCAGTCCTGCTGATCCCGCCGCTGATGGTCACCGCCGAGATTTACGATGTCGCACCCGATATCAGCGGGGTGACAGCGCTCGCGCAGTTGGGTCTCGATGTCTGGGTCATCGACTTTGGATCGCCCGAGCGTGAAGAGGGAGGTATGCACCGCACGCTCGACGATCACGTGAAGGCCATCAGCGATGCGGTCGATTTCGTGCGCGAGGAGACCGGGCACGACGTGCACCTCATGGGCTACTCGCAGGGCGGCATGTTCGCCTACCAGGTGGCGGCATACCGCGCGTCCGAAGGTCTGGCCTCGCTCGTCACCTGGGGCAGCCCCGTCGACATTCACCGCAATTTCCCGATCCTCCAAGACAACATTGCCGGCCGGGTGTTCGAGCTCGTCCAAGGCGCGGTCGAAGGTCCCATCGACAAGCTCGAAGGGTTACCAGGATTTCTCACGAGCAATGGGTTCAAGCTCCTCGCCCTCGACAAAGAGGTGGGGCAGCTCATGGATTTCGTTCGCAAGCTCCATGACCGCCAGGCGCTCGAGAAGCGCGAGGCGCGGCGGCGTTTCCTCGGCGGGGAAGGGTTCGTCGCATGGCCCGGCCCGGCGCTGAAGAAGTTCATCGACGAGTTCGTCGTGCACAACCGTCTGCTCTCGGGTGGCTTCGTCATCGACGGCCGGACGGTGACCTTGACGGACATCCGGTGCCCGGTTCTGTTTTTCGTTGGGGAGCGCGACACGTTTGCGAATGGCTCCGCAGTTCGCGCGATTCGCGGGGCAGCCCCCGAAGCCGAGGCATTCGAAGTATCTATGCGAGCTGGTCACTTCGGTCTGGTCGTCGGAAAGCAGGCGATGAGCTTCACCTGGCCGACCGTCGCGAGTTGGGTCCGGTGGCGGGAGGGGCTTGGGCCTCAGCCCGAGGTGATCCAAGGGCCTCCTCCCATGGAGGAGCCTGAGGAAGCGGACTTCGAAGAGGTCGATTTCGACATCCAGCTGTTCTACGACACCGTCGCGGGAGCGCTGGGCTCCTGGCGCCAGCGGATCGGTCGTGCGGCGACGGATCTCGGCGAACAGCTAGACAGTTTCCGTTGGCAGGTGCCGCGCCTCAGCGTTCTTCAGCACATGCGGCCCGAGACGCGCATCAGCCTCGGGCTTGCACTCCGTGAGCAGGCGGCCGCGCATCCGGAGGGCACGTTCTTTCTCTGGGAGGGGCGGGCGTTTTCCTACGCTCAGGCGGACCGGCGCGTCGATAACGTCGTTCGCGGTTTGATCCATTGTGGGGTGGAACCTGGCGATCCGGTGGCGCTTCTGATGGAGCCGCGACCGAGTTATCTCTCGGCGGTGGCGGCGCTCAGTCGTCTCGGCGCCGTTCCGATTCTCTTGAGCCCCGAGCGCGATCGCGCGGTGCTGGAGGATGCGATTCACGGCTCGGCGCCACGGTTCATCATTTGCGACCCTGAGACCGCGGCGCTACCCCGGGAGCTCTCCGGTCGCGTCCTCGTGCTGGGCGGCGCGAACGAGGAGCGGCATCTTCCTCCGGATGCCGTCGACATGGAAGAAATCGACCCGGCGGCGGTCGAGGTGCCGGGCTGGTACGAACCCAATCCAGGCTGCGCCCGTGACCTTGCGCTCATCATGCTCACGGCCGGTCGAGGTCGGAAGCCGCGGGCCGCCAAGATCACCAACCAGCGTTGGGCGTTCTCTGCATACGGTACGGCCGCCGCCTGCACTCTCTCGCCACGCGACACGGTATATTGCTGCTTGCCGCTCCATCATCCCGCCGGGATGCTCGTCACGGTCGGTGGAAGCCTGGTGGGTGGTTCGCGTCTGGCGCTGGCGACGACGTTCGACCCGGAGACGTTCTGGGACGATGTGCATCGCTACGGCGCGACGGTCGTGTTCTATGCCGGTGAGATGCTTCGCGCTCTGCTCGCGGCGCCTCCGTCGGTTACGGACAACAAGAACCCAATCCGGCTTTTCGCCGGCAGCGGCCTGAGGCGCACCGTGTGGCGACGGATTGTGGACCGCTTCGGACCGGTCGGCGTTCTCGAATTCTACGCGTCCACCGAGGGTAATGCGGTTTTGGCGAACGCCTCAGGCGAGAAAGTGGGTGCACTGGGTCGCCCGCTTCCGGGCAGCGCCGAGGTCGAGCTCGTTCGCTACGACTTCGACCGCGGTGAGTTTCCGCGCGACGAGCGCGGCCTGCTCCTTCGTGTCGACGATGGCAGCGAGGGAATCCTGCTCGCTCGACTGGATGCCGAGCATCCCCTCGCCAGCTTCACCGGTGGTGACGAGGCTGGAAGCCGCCTGATCCGCGGTGTCCTCGAAGCGGACGATACCTGGTTCATCACCTGGGACGTTCTTCGACGCGATTCCGAGGGCGATTTCTGGTTCGTCGATCGCGCCAGTCGAATGCTCGCGACCAAAGACGGACGCGTTGCGACCCGTGCCATCGAGAACGCTCTCGACGAGCTCCCCGCCCTTCGACAGGCAGTCGTCTATGGCACAGAGGCCGGCGCGGTTGCGGTCGTGGTCACCGAAGACGACCGCTCCCTCGACCTCGAGGCCTGGAACGAGCTCGCTTCGGGGATCGACCCGTCCCTACTCCCGCACTGGGTGAGACGAGTCGCCGAGATCCCGATGACCGATGGTGTGCGCCCAGACAAGGCCGCGCTCGAGGCCCAGCCGAGCGAGGCGGGGA
>CBDUCC010000033.1:0-16433 GCA_965365555.1 uncultured Myxococcales bacterium
TTGCGGCCTTTCACCCGCAGGATGATGTCGCCGTCCGGGCCTCCGTCCGCGCCCCTGCCGCCTTGGCCCCGAAGACGAATCTTTCCGCCGTTCCGAACTCCCGGCGGGATTCGCACTTTGATCGTCCGATCCCCCTCGGACGATCGGAGGCTCAGCTCCTTGGTGCAGCCGAGCACCGCGTCGCGGAAGTCGACGGTCACCTCGGACTCCAGGTCCGCGCCGCGCCGAGGCATGCGAACATAAGCACCGCCGGCCCGACCGCCGCGGCCTCGTTGGCCGCCGAGCAGGTCTTCGAGGTTGAAATCGAAGCCGGCAGCGCCGCGACCGCGCTGTGCCGTCGTGAAGACATCACCGAAGTCAAAGCCGCCGCCGAAGCCAGCGCCCCCCTGTGTGGCCGCACGGTAGGAGTCGGGATCGAAACCTTCGCGGAGTCCGAGCTCGCCGAACTCGTCGTAGAGCTTTCGCTTTTCTGGATCCGAGAGCACGTCGTACGCGTGGGAGACCGTCTTGAATCGGTCCTCGGCCTCCTTGTCGTCCGGATTGCGGTCCGGGTGGAGCTCCCGCGCCAGCTTTCGGTACGCTTTCTTGAGCTCGTCTGGACTCGATCCGCGCGACGCCCCCAGAACTTCGTAGAAATCGCGGTCAGCCATGATGTCCTCGCAAGATAACCATCCGGGGACGTCTTTCAACGCCCTGCATCATCGCACATCTGGCTAGAACGGCATGAATAGGCCAGTATAAATGCCAAAAAAGGCATTTATATTCATTATGGCAAACAAAATAGGCACCTTGGTCATTCCGCGCCGTTCTTGCTGCGACACGGGCCGCATGATACTCGCTCGCCATGGGGTTGGTCGACGTCAGCCGTCTCCCACGACACGTGGCGATCATCATGGACGGCAACGGCCGCTGGGCGCAGGCGCGTGGCAAGGCTCGAACTGCCGGTCACGAGCGGGGCGCCGATGCAGTGCGCGCAACGATGCGTGCGGCGCGACGCCTTGGGATCCCGGCCCTGACACTCTACGCGTTTAGCGAACAGAATTGGGACCGGCCGCAGGCAGAGATCAACGCGCTCGTCGACCTCTTGTGCGATTGTCTCGTCTCCGAGCGGGACGAGCTCGTCGACAATCAGATCCGACTGTCGGCGATCGGACGACTGCACAAGTTGCCGGCGCGCGCGCAAGCGAAGCTCGTCTCCCTGACATCGGAGACCGAATCGTTCGATGGCATGACGCTCACCTTGGCACTCTCGTACGGCGGCCGCGAAGAGATCGTCGATGCGGCGCGCGAGCTCGCACGAGCTGCACAAGAAGGTGAGATCGACGCCACGCAGATCAGCGATGAGTCCTTGGATCCATTGCTCCCGTCGATGCGTGTCGGCCCGGTGGACCTCTTGATCCGAACCGGCGGCGAGCAGCGCATCAGCAACTTCCTTCTGTGGGGATCCGCGTATGCGGAGTTCTATTTCACCGATCAGCTTTGGCCCGATTTCGACGCCACCTCGCTCTACGATGCGATCGAGGCATACCAGTGCCGGGAGCGTCGATTCGGCCTAGTTCCCGACTCTGACTCCAACTCCGAGTGCGCGGCCGTCGGCGCCCGGGACGAGCTGGAGCGCGCCATATGAGCGACGCGATCGAGCAACCTCCCATGAAAAAGGGGCTTTCGGGGACCACACTGCGCGTGGTCACCGTGCTTCCTCTGATCCCGCTGATCTTGTGGATGATGTTTGGCGGGCCCGACTGGCTCTGGCCCGCGTTCGTGCTTCTCGCGATTGCGATCGGTGGCTACGAGCTCATGGGCATGAAGGTTCCCTCCTCGCGCGCCCTGCGCGCCTGGGGCTCGATCAGCTCTGTGATCTTCGGCTATGCCGTCATCTTCGTTCGTGACGCCTCGGTTCTCTATGCAGCCGTGTGGATCATCATCTTGGGCGCCATGGCGTGGAGCCTCCTCCAAGAGGATCCACTTCAGGACGCGAGCGTGCGTATCGGCTGGCTTCTCGGAACTCCGATCTACGTCGGCGGAACACTGTCGGCCGTCGCGATGGTACGCGAGTTCGATCCCACCGGGGCCTGGGTCTTGCTTACGATGGTGCTTGCCTGGGGCAGCGACACGTCCGCGTACTTCGTCGGACGCAAGTTCGGAACGACGAAGCTCGCGCCACGGATCTCTCCGAAGAAGACGCTCGAAGGGTCGGCGGGAGGCCTGGCCGCCTCCGTCGTCGGTGCCGTGATCATGAGCGCGTTCCTCCCGGGGATGACGATCCTCGATGCGATCGCACTCGGGATCCTCGGAGGCGCGGCCGGACAGGCAGGCGACCTCATGGTGTCCGTCCTCAAGCGGAGCAGCGGTGTCAAAGATAGCGGCGGCATCCTGCCCGGACATGGCGGCATCCTCGACCGCGTCGACGCGCTCGCGTTTACCGCTCCGGCCACCTGGGCCTACGGCCACTTCATCCTCGGCCTCTAGCGCCCCGCTGCCTTCTTGATCGCTCCTAGATCCAGGATGGCACCGCCCTCGCCCGTGACCATCGGCTGGCGTCCGTCCCACTTCTCGACCGCACGTAAGTACACGATTTCAGGGCTGATTGTCTTCCGGAGCAGCTCCTGGGCCTTCGCCTCTGCCTCCGCCCGAGCGAGCATGGCGTTGGCGGTGCCGCGAGCCTTCGCCTCCGCCTGCTCCGCTTCGACGCGGATGCGAGCGAGATCGTTGCGCGCAGTGAGCGCACGCTGCTCTGCGACCTGCTTCGACTCCACGGCTTGTTGATACTGAGCGTCGAACTGGAAGTCCGTGATCGACAACTCAGTGACCAAAATGTCGCTCTTGGCGAGAGTCAACTTGATGCTCTCCCCGAGCGTCTCCTTGACCTGTTGGCGCTTGGTGATCAGCTCCTCGGCGGTGTACTGCGCAGTCGCCTTCTTGAGCGACTCCTGCAGCGCGGGATCGATGATCGTACTTTCGACCACTACCCGCGTTCCGATGTTGCGGAAGATCTCGACCACGCGGGATGCATCGAGTCGGTAGTTGAGCGCGATCTTCGTCGAGACCACCTGCAGGTCTTTGGACGACGCAGTCGCGCTCGCTTCCATCTTGTGTACGCGTGTCGATATGTTGAGGATCTGCGTCTTCACCGGCGTACGGAAGTGAATGCCCTCCTGCAGGGCTACATCCTGAATCTCGCCCCACTTCATGACGACACCGAGGTTACCTGCGTCGACCTGGGTGCATCCCCCGAGCCCCGCGAGCGCGATCATAGATAGCGCCCGACCCAACCATTTCTTCTTTGAATTCATTGATTTACCAGCCTGACTCTGGCGTCTTTGCCTTCGATGTCGAGGGCGCCTCACCAGTCGAGAATTGCAACGACCACGCCCGTTGCCACGATCAAGGCGCCGGCTGCGCTATCGCCGTAGCGCTCGATCCATTGGCCTTTGAAGAGCTTTGCGCCGGAGTGCGCGACGACGACGAGCCCTACCATCGCACCGATCGTCGCGACCTCGTAGGCGGCGACAATTGAAATTTGCTCACCGAGCGAGAGCGGAGCGGCAGCGAAAAGAATGGGGATCACCGCGACGCAGGGGTCTGCGCAGTAGATCAGGAAGAGCGACCAGGTCGATGCCGTCGACGCATCGTGAACGTGATCGTAGTGATGGTGGTGGTGGCCGTGAATGCGATGCGCGAAGGCGCCACGTAGACCCCAGACTGCGTACGCGACGCCAAAGCCGATCAGAAGCAGACCCGCCACTGAGACCATCTTCTCGCCGATGGACTCGAACAGGTGCGCGCCGAACATCAATGCGAGCAGTCCGAGCAATACGGACACCGTGACGTGGCCTAAGCCGCAGATGAACGCGACCCTCGCGGTCCGGGCCCGCGACCAGTTCCGCGCCCGCGCCACGGCGGCGATGGGAAGCCAATGGTCCGGAGCCAAAGAATGCAATGATCCCACAGTGATAGCCGCGACCGCAAGCGAAGCGAAGAGGCTAGTGGTGTTCATGGTGGTGTCCATGGTCATGGTGCTGCGAGGCGTTCTTAGGTTTGTCGGGGCGGCGCTCCTCCAGCCAGGCAAGCCAGGCATCGATGCCCTCGCCGGTCTTCGGGGACACCTTCAGCATCTTCGCGTCCGGCATGACGCGCGCGAGCGCATCCTCCACCGCCGCAACGTCGAAGTCGAGGTGAGGAACCAAATCGATCTTGGTCAAGAGCACGAGGTCGGCTTTTTGAAACATCACCGGATACTTCAGCGGTTTGTCTTCGCCCTCGGTCACGGAGAGCGCTACGACGTTCGCCGCTTGACCGAGATCATAGATCGCTGGACAGACCAAGTTGCCCACGTTCTCGATGAAGAAGACGTCACGGTCGGTCGAGGAGAAATCATGAAGTGCGTGATGCACGAGCCGTGCATCCAGGTGACAGGCCGAACCCGTGGTGATCGTCGCCGACACGATGCCCGACGCGTTCAGTCGATCGGCATCGCGATCCGTCGCGAGATCGCCGCTGACCGCGCCGAGCTTGAGGCGCTCGCCGGCGGCCTTCGCGGTCGCCTCCAAGACGGCGGTCTTCCCGGCACCCGGCGACCCCATCAGGTTGATCGCCAGGACACCTAAACCCTCGAAATGTTGACGGTTATGGCCCGCCTGCTCGTCATTGTCCGATAGGATTCGTTCTTGAACCTCGATCGGTACGATCTCCGGGTCACCACATCCGCAGGTCTCACACATCTGGGGCCTCCATTTCGATTCGTTCCAGGATGATCTCGTCTCCTTGCGTCATGCGTGCGGGCTTGCCGCAGGCCGGGCACCGAAGGATGGCGCCGCGCGCAACTCCTCGTTGACACGACGGGCATGCCCATGCCGGAGACACAGTCTGAATCAGTAGCTCGGCGTCGTCACAGATCGTCCGCTCTCGAAAGGTAGTGAACGCGGTCTTCAACAGGTCGAGCTCGACGCCTGCAAGCTCGCCGATCTTCACGTGCAACTTGTGAACGCGCGCTCCTTCATACGCCGCCGCCTCTCGCTCCACGCGATCGATCAACGAGGCAACGATGGAGTACTCGTGCATGGCGTCACTCACTCTCGAACTCGGGTTTGCGTTTCTCGAAGAAGGCGGCGATGCCTTCAGCAAAGTTGGCCCCATCGGCGATTCGCGCGAGCTCGGTCAGCTCCGCATCGAGATGGACGTCGAGCCGATCCATTCCGGACGAGTGGTTCAGGAGCCGCTTCGCAACCCCGACCGCCTCCGTCGGTGCCTGAGCGAGCTCCGTTGCGATTCGGAGGGCCTCTGCATCCAGAGAACCACGCGGAATCACTCGGTTAATCAGTCCCCAGTCCAGAGCCTGATCCGCGCTCAGACGCGGATTCAGCAGCACGAGCTCGAGGGCTCTTCGAAGCCCGACCAATCTCGGCAGGAAGAAGGTCGAGCTCTCGGCGCCCGTGAGCCCGGTTTTGAAGTACGCCCATTCGAACCAGGCGCGCTCGGATGCGATGACGAGATCGCAACTCATCGCGATGCCGAAGCCACCGGCCGCAGCCGGTCCGTCGACCGCGGCGATGAACGGCTTCGGTGCTCGCCGGATCTCTGAGATCGCCGAGTGGATGTACTCGAGGATCTGTTTGAAGATCTCACCGTACCCTCCTTCTCGCTCCCTGGTTTCGGGTTGCAGGTATCCGAGCTCCTGGCGATCACCTCCGTCGCGAATGTACTTCAGATCGGCGCCGCTACAGAACACGTCACCCTCTGCACGAATGATGACCGCTCGCACATCACGGTCTCGTGCGAGTTGGAGTCCGGCGCGCCGAAAGTCCTGAGCGGTCGTGACGTCGAGGGAGTTCAGTCGCTCGCGTCGGTCGATCGTGAGCACGCCAACTCCGTCGGTGCGTTCGACTCGAATGTGCCGCATCTCCGTCATCGCTCAGCAGATCCTCGGGAGGAGCTCGCCTTCCGCTTCCCCGAGCAGACGGCTTCCGAAACCGGTGTCGAGTATGACGAAGCCAGGTCGCTCGGCCACGCATTCCCCAACAATTGCGGCACTTTTGCCGAGGGGATGGGACCGAACCGCGTCGAGGACCGAGTCCGCGGCCTCGGGGCGAACACCGATCACCGCCTTGCCTTCATTCGCAGATACCAACGGGTCGATCCCGAGGAGCTCGCCCACGGCGCGAACCTCTTCGCGAAGCGGTACAGCACCCTCATCGACGATGATGCCGACACCGCTTTTGTCCGCCATCTCGTGAAGTGCGCTCGACAGTCCGCCCCGTGTTGGATCCTTCAATGCGACGATGCCATTGGCGCCGACCTCGAGCGCGCGACGCACGAGTTGGTGTACGGGAGCCACGTCCGACTTCAGCGTCGTCTCGAGTGCGAGCTCGTTCCGCGTTGCCATGATCGCAAGACCGTGGTCGCCCATCGTGCCGGTGACGATGATTCGGTCGCCAGGACGGAGACCGGCGTCGCGTACGATCCGTTTGGTCAGCGCCACGCCGGTGGTGTTGATCACCAAACCGTCGAGCTCGCCGTGACCCATCACCTTCGTGTCTCCGGTCACGATCGTCGTTCCAGCCTCCTTGCAGGTGTCGCGGATCGAAGCCCAAATCCGCCTCAAATCCTCGCGCCGGAAGCCGTCTTCGATGATTGCAGCGCAGCTCAGTGCGAGCGGCTCTGTCGCACCCATCATCGCGAGATCATTGACAGTTCCGGATACTGCAAGGCGTCCGATATCGCCCCCGGGAAACTCGATCGGATGCACGACGTGCGAGTCTGTCGCAATGACCAGATACTGGTCGCCGATCCGGATCGCTGCGCCGTCGTCCATCGCCGAGAGCCCTACACCGTCATCCCCAACTTCTCCGAACCCCTCGGCAAAGACCTGCTCGATCAGTGCGCGCATCGCTGCGCCGCCCGCTCCGTACTTCAGCGTGATCCGGTCTTCGACGAAGCGGACGTTGCGCGTCATGCCGCGCCCCGTTTGATCGATCGGAGATCGGGACGGCCGCCGTACTGATGCCAGATCTTGCACGTCCCTTCGGCGCTGACCATGCACGCGCCAACCGGCGTGTCGGGTGTGCACTCCCTACCGAACAACTGGCAGTCACTCGGCGATGCGATGCCTGCCATGATGTCGCCGCACTGACACTGCTGAACGAGCTTGGGCGGCGCATGATCCCAGAGCGCGGACATGTCGATCTGGAATCGCTTTCGCGTATCGTACCGCGCGAATTCGTCACGGAGCCGCAGGTTGCCGTTTGGAACGTGTGCGATGCCTCTCCATCGGCCTCCAGTGGGCTGAAACACCCGCCAGAGAAGCTTCTGCGCCTGGACGTTGCCCTCCGCCGTCACGCAGCGTGGAAAGGCGTTCTCGACCCTCGGTTCTCCGCTGTTGATCACCTCGACCAGCTTGACGAGCCCAGCAAGCACGTCCAGCGGCTCGAAGCCGGCGATCACGACCGGCAGCCCGTGCCGTTGGACGAACTTCTCAAACACGGCCGACCCGGTGATCGTCGCTGCGTGTCCTGCGGCGAGAAAGCCTTCGATCTTGGTCTCCGGCATCTCCGCGACGATTTCCATGACCGGTGGAATGTACTTGTGCGCGGATAAGACCGAGAAGTTCTCTGGGGGATCGTCGACGAGGATGGCCGCGGTGGCGACTGCCGTCGTCTCGAACCCCGATGCGAAGAAGACCACTTCCTCGTCCAGGGTTCTGGCGAGCTCGACCGCCTGCGTGACGCTGTAGACCACGTCGACCTTCGCACCTTCCGCCTTCGCATCGTTCAGCGATTGCGAGGTGCCCGGCACACGCAGCATGTCGCCGTACGAGGCAACACGAACTCCCTGTTTCGCAAGCGCGACCGCCTCGTCCACCTCAGGTACGTCGGTGACGCAAACCGGGCAGCCTGGTCCCATGATCACCTGCAATTCCGAGGGAAAAGCGGCGCGCAATCCGAACTTCGCGATCGCCTGCTCGTGGCTGCCACAGACGTGCATGACCGACAGTGGCGCATGGTCTGCGCTGCCCACCAGGCGCTCGAGCGTTTCCCGGAGCGCGCGTGCGCGCACCGGATCGCGGAACTTCAGTTGCGACAGCGCCTCACTCGGATCCATCGGAGGCTCCCTTCGGCGATCCCGTCGCATCGGGCGTGGCGTCGATCTCGCCGCGGACGTCCGCGGTCATCAGGTCTTGCTCATCGGCGAGCCGGAGCAGCTCGTCGTAGAGCGCAAGCGTCTCTGCGGCATCCTCCGGTGGGATACGACGGATCGCGAACCCGACGTGATTGAGAATGTAATCTCCCGGATCGACCGGAGCGTCACAGATCTCCAGTCGCACCTGCTTGCGCACACCCCAGAAATCCACGGTCGCGATCTGCATCTCGCGGTCGACTTCGATCACCTTGCCTGGCACTCCTAAACACATGCGCGCGCTCCTTTGGGGATTCAACCTTTGTCTCCCAGAATCGCGTCCGCGATCAAGGCCTGACCGAGGGCGATTCCGCCATCCCCGGCGGGAACGGAAGAATGCCGTAACACCCCGTATTCATTCGACAATTTTTTGTGAATTCCTGCACTGAGCGTCGCGTTCTGAAAAACTCCGCCCGTCAGCACGATCGGCACGCAATCGCGATCCCGAAAGATCCGCGCGACGACCTGCCCGGAGGCATGGATCAGCGTGTTGTGAAAGCGTGCCGACACCTGGCCCCGGTCGACCCCAGAGGCGAGCTCGTCGACGGCGGCGCGGACGGTGCGACGAAGATCCACCTGAAGCGGAGACACCGACTCATCGAGCTCGAACGGATAGTGCCCGTCCTCGTCCGCAGTGGCGGCGAACTCCCATGCGATCGCGGCCTGGGCCTCGTAGCTCGCCCAAGGTCGTTGAAGCCCCAGTGCTGCGAAGGCATCAAAGTACCGGCCGACCCCGTGGGCTTTCGGTGCGTTGAGATCGCGCTCGAGCATCTGGGCAACTAGACGTCGCGGCGTCGCGGGGATCGACTGGAACAACGGGATCGATTCGATCGGTGGCCGCCCGTCGTACGCGTCGTGCACGAGGGCATACGCCACCCGCCAAATCTCTTTCATTGCGACGTTGCCGCCAGGAAGTCGGATCGGCCGGAACGTCGCCAAGCGCTCGTAGCGGCCCGGAAAACAAAGGAGAAACTCACCGCCCCAGGAAGTCTCATCATCACCGAGGCCGGTGCCGTCGAATGCCAGGCCGAGGACAGGGCCCCGGGCGCGGTGCTCGGCCATTGCGCTCACCACGTGCGCGTGATGATGTTGCGTTCCGACGTGCTGGACGTCTGTCCGGGAGAGCGCGTAGCGGGTCGAAAGGTAACCCGGGTGAAGGTCATGTGCGATCACCTTCGGCCGAACCGATAGAATCGCCTGCATCCGTTCAACGGCTTGCTCGAAGAACTCGAGCGCCGCCACGGTTTCTAGATCGCCGATGTGCGGACCAAAGTAGGCGCTGTCTTCGTGCGCGATGCAGAAGGTGTTCTTGAGGTGTGCCCCGCACGCGAGAATCGGTTCCGCGACCGGCCGATTCAACGGAAACGGCCGGGGCACGAAGCCACGGGAGCGCCGCAGCAACGTCGGTACGCCGGCAACGACCCGGGCCACCGAGTCGTCGCAACGCATCGCGATCTCCCGGTCGTTAAGCAAAAGCGCATCGGCGATCCCGTCCAGGCGCCGCCGCGCCTCCTCGTCGCTCCGGCAAATCGGCTCGTCCGACAGGTTCGCCGAGGTCATCACCAGGGGCCCTCCGACCTCTTCGAGCAGGAGCTGGTGCAGCGGCGTGTATGGCAGAAAAAGGCCCAGAAGAGGGGTATCCGGGCTGGCCGACGGAGCGATGGCGCCCTCGGGATTGCGGAGGACGAGTACGATCGGGCGTTCCTGAGAGGTGAGCAGGGCTCGCTCGGACTCGCTGATCCGAGCGAGCTTTTCGGCTTCGTCGATGTTGCGCGCCATCACAGCGAACGGTTTTTCGTCGCGGCGCTTTCGTTCCCGAAGCCTCGTGATCGCGTCGCCGTTCGTCGCATCGCATGCGAGATGAAAACCGCCCAATCCTTTGATCGCTACGATCGCACCGCCCGAGAGAAGCGTCGCCGTCTCCCGAAGCGGATCTCGGCTCATCAGTACAGCATCGCCAAAACCCACGAGCCGCAACGACGGTCCGCATCTTGGACAGGCGTTTGGCTGTGCATGGAAACGCCGGTCTTCGATGTCTTCGAACTCACGCTGACACTCCGCGCACATCACGAAGGGCGCCATCGTCGTCAGCGCGCGGTCGTACGGGATCCCGGTCGCGATCGTGAAGCGGGGCCCGCAGCTCGTGCAGTTGGTGAACGGGTAGCGGTGCCGGCGGTCGCGATCGTCGAACACCTCCCTCTCGCAATCGGCGCAGGTGGCGAGATCGGGCGGGATCGATAGCGCCTTGTCGCCACCGCCGTCGCTCTGCAGGATCCGAAAGCCGGTCTCCTCGCGCTCCGGAATCGCGATCTCGCCGAGCTCCACGATTTGCGCTGACGGAAGCGTATCTTTGCGTAATTCCGTTAGAAAGTGCTCGAGGTCGGATTCAGCACCAAAGACCTCGATGCGTACCCCGCGGCTGTCGTTTCGCACGGTCCCGCGTAGCCGATTCTCGCGAGCCAACCGGACGACCCAGGGGCGAAATCCGACCCCCTGCACCGTGCCCCGAATCTCGATTCGGCGTCCTGCCATCAGGGCCCGTCCTCAGCGACGCTGAGAACATATGCGATCACGTCCCACTTCTGCTCGTTGCTGAGCGTCGGCCATGCCGGCATCGAGGTTCCGCGCTTTCCCTCACTCAGGATCCGAAACAGCGCACGGGGCGTCGTGCTCGAACGCCACTCGGGATTGGTGAAGTCCGCGGCCTTCCTCGATAGACCCTTGCTTCGGGCTCCCTTTCCATCGGCGCGTGCACCGTGGCAAAGCGCGCACTTTGACTGAAAGATCGTTCGCCCGCGTTGTCGTGCCTCATCGGAGGAAAGCACGCTCAGCGGCACGTCGAGCCCTTCATAGCCTGTCGTCGAATCCGGCTTCTCGGTGCTACACGCCAAGAGTACGAGCGACGTAAGCAGCGCTCCCGTAACTTTCATCGCGGTTCTCCGGAGGTTGCGGGGGGTAGCCAAGCTCGGTCAGCTCCGCGACCACTCTGCGCACGAGCTCCGGGATCGCGGCTGCCACGGCGGGCGTCCGCTCTAAACCAAGCTCGATCGACTCCGGGACGACGCCCAAAATCACCACGCGTTCCGGATACTTGTCGAGCAGGCTTGCGCCGGCCAGCAGATCGGCAACTCCGATCTGGTGCGGTGAAAGACGCTCGTAGACGGCAGGCGCGACCTCGTCACCTTCGATTCGCACCTGGGTCCCAGGCGGCCCGTCTGCGTTGATCGCATCGATCAAGATGACCTGGTCGGCGCTGTCGACCAGGGGCAGGAGCGAGAGGCCCAGCGTGCCCCCGTCGAGCGCAACGACACCTTCGGGCATCGAGTACTCACGGATCAGCTTGTGAACCGCGGCGATGCCAGCGCCGTCGTCGGAGCAGACGACGTTCCCGAGCCCTAGGACCAGGACGGGCGTTCGTTCATTTGTCTCGATCGCGCCAGCTCCTTGGGAGGAATTTGTACCCGCTGAAAAGCGAGTCGATGAGCCCCATCCCCTCGATGCGGGAGACCAGCATCGCGCTCCAGATGTGGTGAGCGACGAAGCCGAGTAGGAACCACATCGCGATGTGGTGAATCCAGCGCGCCATCTGGGCGCCGCCGAGTACTGGGACCAGCCACTGGAACCACTCCATGTAGCCGGTTGCGCTGATCGAGTAGAGGCTGACACCGGTGACGATCAGGGTGAGGTAAATCGCGAAGACCGCGAGATAGGTCATCCCGGCGAGTGGGTTGTGACCCACGTTGAGTGGCGGTTCTTTGTTGATCAGCGTGTAGAACTTGAGCATCCGCAACACGTCGCCGCGCCGCCTCGGGCTCATGGGTACGAACTGATGCCAGCGTGCGTAGTAGGAGCCGACGAACATCCAGATGATGCGGCTGATCACCGATAGAGAGAAGATGATCGCTGCGTAGAAGTGGACCACCCGCATGGTGCCCATCACCGACATTTCGTCGGTCGGGCCCATCGGAATCAGATACGGCTTTCCGATGTAAATGCCCGTGATCGCGAGGATGAAGGTGGTGAGCATGATCAGCCAATGCGTCATGCGTACGAGCAGGTCCCAGACGTACACCCGCTCGATGCCTTCGACGTCGTGCTTGCGGGGGCTCACCTGCGGGCGAGCACCGCCTTTGACGACTGCTGTCGGCGGGGGAGTCATCGCGCCTTCACGCGAGTAACCTCGCGCCCTCCGGGCTCCACGACGTGCACGCCGCAGGCCATGCATGGGTCGAACGAGTGGACGGTTCTCAGGATCTCGATCGGTTGCTCCGGATCCGCGACCGGCGTACCCACCAACGCGGCCTCATACGGCCCGGGCGTGTCGCCCGCGTCGCGCGGCCCTGCGTTCCAGGTGCTCGGGACGATGCATTGGTAGCGCGCGATCTTCGCATCCTTCACGTGCACCCAGTGGCCGAGCGCCCCGCGTGGCGCCTCGTGGAACCCAGCACCCATCGAGTCCTTCGGCCAGCTCTCCGGATCCCACTTCGAGTTGTCGTGGATTCGGAGCTCGCCCTTGCCCATGTTGTCCGCGAGCTCATCGACGAAATCGCCGATCTTGTCGACCAGGAGCTGCGTCTCGATGCCCCGTGCGGCCACTCGGCCGAGGGTCGAGAACAGAGCCTCCGGACCGACGCCGAGCGTCTCGAGAACATAGTTGACCAGCCCCTGCACCTTCTCGTGACCTTGCGCGTAGTTCACGAGCATTCGTGCGAGGGGGCCGACCTCCATCGGCTGCCCGTCGTAGCGCGGGGACTTCAGCCAGGAGTATCCGTTCGCGGTATCGAGCCGCTCGAACGGTGGCTCCGGACCGGTGTAGTTGGGATTGGTCTGTCCCTGGGAAGGGTGCAGCGCTTCCGCGTCGCCACCCTCGTAGTCGTACCAGGAGTGGGCGACTTGCTCGGTGATCTTGGAAGGGTCGATCGGCTCGATCTTCGAGAGGTCCTTGTTGCGGATCACGCCCGACTTGATGAACAGCTCCGGGTCCGCCTCGTCGTCGAGCGGGTATTCGCCGTACACCATGTAGTTGCCGACGCCGCCCCCATGACCGGCCCAGTCCTTGTAGAACGAAGCCACGGCGAGCAGGTCGGGAATGTAGACCTGGCTCACGAACTGCTGAGCCTCGGCGATCATCTTCTTGAAGGCCGCGATCGTGTGGATGTTGAGCGAAGCCTGCTTGTCCGGGTCGACCGGAGTGGCCATGCCGCCGACGAGGAAGCTCTGAAGGTGCGGGTTCTTGCCGCCGAGGATGGCGTGCATCTTGATGAACTCGCGCTGCCATTCGAGCGCCTCGAGATAGTGGGCGACCGCCATGAGGTTCGCCTCCGGCGGCAGCTTGTAGGCCGGATGACCCCAGTAGGCGTTGGCGAACGGACCGAGTTGGCCGCGATCGACCAGACCCTTCACGCGCGCCTTGATGCCCGCGAAGTACTTCTCGCTCGACTTCGGCCAGTCCGAAATCGACTGCGCGAGCTTGGAGGTCGCCGCCGGGTCGGCGTCGAGCGCCGACACGATGTCGACCCAATCGAGCGCGTGCAGATGGTAAAAATGGATCACGTGGTCCTGAATGCACTGGGACGCGATGATCAGGTTGCGCAGGAGGCGCGCGTTGGGCGGGGGCTTCGCGCCGATCGCGTTCTCGACGGCGCGAACCGACGCGATCGCATGGACCGTGGTGCAGACGCCGCAGATGCGCTGCACGAACGCCCAAGCATCGCGCGGGTCGCGGCCCTGCAAGATGATCTCGATGCCACGGAACATGGTCGACGAAGACCAGGCGTTGGACACTTGGCCGCCGTCGATCTCCGCCTCGACGCGCAGATGGCCTTCGATGCGGGTTACCGGGTCGACAACGATATGAGTCATTCTGCGCCTCCTTCAGGGGGGTTGGGGGTGGGCGGTCCCTCGGGTGCGTGGTCTGCACCCGTTCCCACGAGTCTCTTTCCAAGATGAATCAGAGTGTGGCCCGCGAACGCGGTCGTGACGCCGATGCTCGCCCAGAACCCGATCTTGTCGATGTTCGAGCCTTGCCCGAAGCCGGGGAAGCCAGGCAGATGCGCGTAGAACGGCGTCATCTTGTCCCAGAAATCCGGTTCGGCGCAGCCGATGCACCCGTGTCCGCAGGCGATCGGCCAGCTCGTGTTGTCGTTCCATCCGACGTTCGGGCAGTTCTGGAACGAGACGGGGCCCTTGCAGCCCATCTTGTAGAGGCAATGCCCATCGCGATGGGCTTCGTCGCCCCAGGCTTCGACATACTGTCCGGAGTCGTAGTGTGCGCGTCGCTCGCAGTTGTCGTGGATCGACTTGCCGTATGCGAAGAGCGGTCGGTTGAGCTTGTCGACGGCGGGGAAGCGGCCGTAGGTGAGGAAGTACACCAGGGTCGCCGTGAGGTTCTGCGCGTTCATCGGACAGGCGGAAAGGTTGATGAGATTCTTGACGCCCGGAACCGCATCGGAGACTCCGAGCGCGCCGGTCGGGTTCGGCGAAGCAGCCGGAATTCCGCCAAAACATGCGCATGTGCCGGCGGCCACCGTGGCCAGGGCGTTGCCGCACACCTCATTGGCGATGTCGTACGCCGAGCGCCCGCCAACCGTGCAGTACGCTCCGTTGGCGCCCGTCGGGATCGAGCCCTCGACGACGGCGATGTACTGGCCTTTCTGATTCTCGACGACCGCGTGGAGGTTGGCTTCCGCCTGATGACCGGCAGCGGCCATGATCACCTCGTGATAGTCGATCGAGATCAGATCGAGAATCACCTCGGCGGCGGTCGGCTTGCTCGCTCGAAGAAACGACTCGGTGTTCCCGGCGCAGTCCTGGAAGTTCAACCAGACCAATGTGGGCTTCGGCTTGCTCTCGATCGCTTCGGCGATCATCGCCGTTGCGCCCTTTGGCAGGCCGAACATCACAGCCATCGCCGAGCAGAATCCCATGAACTCGCGCCGCGACACGCCGCGGGCTTCTAACTCGCGACGAAAGTCGCTACTCGGTTCACTCATCGCACCCTCCTCGCTTTTCTGAGCCAAGGTTGCGGCCGTTGATCATTCGCCGCCCGGTCATGGCGACTGTACCCCTGCAAAAACCATGAAAACAAGATCCTCCTCAAAAGAGGGCGAAGATTCCCGGCGCGCGCGCTAACGATTCGTTTCCGGGAAATCAAGCGCAGGATTTGCGTATCGAGTCACGACTCAACGGTCGCGATGCAGGCGCGTCGCAGAGCGCCCAAAATCTGGAATTCCTGGACCATCCCGTGGGGATGCGCGCCTTGACAAGGGCGCAGAGCCGCAGCACGAGATCGCGTCATGGCGAGACCGGCTGCATTCGAGGGATCGATCCCCGAAGAGGGCGTCCACGACGTTCTCGGTGGACTCGAGGAGATCGGCACCACCGGTGTTCTCTCGTTCGAGAGTCCGGCGGGTTCGGGCACGATCAAGCTGGTTCACGGGCAGATCGTCGACAGCGAATCCTCGGATGAGCAGGAGCGCGCGCTCGAGGTGCTGCTTTCCCTGCGGGACGGCCAGTTTGCGGTCTACCCGAAGCTTCCCCATCTGCCGGTGTCTCGAGGCACCGACACGACGCGGCGCGGATCGCTCGCGGTTCATCCGCCGGCCGAGCTGATGCGGTACTGTGAGAATGCCGGCCTGACCGGCCGTCTGTTGCTCGAGCAGCGCGGTCGCCTCGCGATCGCTTACTACGAGAAGGGCGAGCTCGATGACGTCAGCATCGACGGCGGAACCCCGGCGGACTTCGTTGCGGCACTCGAATGGACGGACGACACGTTCCGCGTGGACGCGGTGCCCCCGCCTCGAGACACGCTCCCGCCGTCACTGCGCGAGGTCACTTCGGAGCGGCCGCCGAAGGACCCGACCCAGCTCGCTCAGGCCTTGGAAGCCGGGCTTCTCGAACCCGGGCGGACGACAGACACGCCCGTCTCCGGCCTTCGTCCCCGCGTCGACGAGGACGACGACGATGCCACGATTCGCATCGTACGGCGGCCTGGTGCCCCCGAGCTCGAGGAACCCCAGGAGAGCTGGAACGCGCTCGACTATTCGCCTTCCTTTTCGTCCGAATCTGCTACAACCGAGCCGATGAAGTCGAAGGACGACGGCAGGCCGATGGGGTTTTGGCGCACGCTCGGATGGGTGGGTGCCGTCTTTGTGGTGGTCGCGGGTTGTCTTTGGCTTCTCGCGTCGCTCCCGCCGCTGGAGTAACCTGCCCGCCGTGGGCCCGCGCTTGCGACCGAGACGCTGGCTTTCGAGCCTGATCGC